>JAJZOT010000209.1 GCA_021847855.1 Thermoplasmata archaeon
GAAGAAAGGTGGGAAGGATTAGAACGGAGTGGGGCCGACCGGATTTAACCCCGGGTTCGTCTCTACAGAGCAGCTCATTCCTTGAATTTCAGCTTATTAGACTTGGCTTCAATTCATATATTGCCTCCTCCGTAGCAGAGTCCCATCCAGAAATAGAGACACTCGCTGAACTACTGGAGGTCCTGGAATGATCTCTGCAAATGATAACAGGATCCAACAGGAGATCACAGGAATCATACTGGTTGGTAGAATATACTCACTTTCCGCGAACAGTCCTGAAGTGATGGGTATAGTTGAATATGATCTACCTGAAGCTGAAAGGCAACTGGCTTTATGGCAGGCCAGGCACCAGGATGATTGCTTCATTGTTGGCAGGAATCCTCTCAAATTAGACATAAAGACAACATTTTTTCCCGACCAGGAGCAGAAGATCCAGAGAGAAGCTTATGTCAAGAGGAGGGAGCTGAAATATGGGAATCATAAAGAGGGCATGAGTCAAAGGAGGTTTAGGCAGTGATTTTCTTTCCCAACAAAAGTCATGAATTTGATGTGTATAGAATTCCAGAAAATATGAATTGCTTGGAGAACCAGTCAGAGTTTATTCTGTCGAATTCTATACACACTAAATTGCAAATGGAGCACGTCCAGAAATTCAGCATTACAGCACTTTTCAGACAATTAAATATGTACACATCATACTTATTTAATTATCTAGTTTCTTTTCTTTCTTCTTTCTTCTCTATAACTAGAAAGGAAACGGAGGTCTCCCGGATATGAGCAAGAAGAATTCAAAACCGGGAAGACCGAGAGAAGGAACCAGGAGAAAGGGCAGGACTAACATAACTCTTGATCTTGAAGTTGAAGATTTCATCGATGAACTCGGATCACATTTCAATGTTTCTCGTTATGTGAACAGATCTCTCTGGGCTCTCAAAAGCCAAACATCAGACGAAGCAAGATTGCACCAACTGGACAATGATATATTCGAAACTAGGCAAAAACTGTCAATCCTGGAAAGCGAATGGAAATCCGTTAAGGCCAGAGTAGAAGATAAGGCAAGAATAAGGTTAGATATCAGCCTGGAAACAGACTGCCATGCCTGGTATCTCAGGTCTTTAGTTCAATCAGGAATTTTTAGAGTTCTGAGAAGAGATCCCATCGATCCTATACCAATTGTTAAACAGTTCATGGCTGAGAAGAGAATTCATGCATATGAGATAGAAGAGACACCCCAAGGCTTCAGGATAACAGAAAAGGCAACAAACAGCACTATCAGAATTCTAAGGAAACACATAGGAAAGAACAATCTGTTAATTCCTAGTCAACCTGAAACATGGCTTGTACCATCTGAAAATGATCTTATTGATAGGTATTTCATAAGAATCGATTATGAGCAGTTCCAAAAGGAATTCCTATACAATCAGAATATCTCAGAAGCACCAACAGATTTCTTCAAGCAGTTCTCTCCAAGGATTCTTTCTGACAACGTTAAGAGGGAAACCAAACAGAAAATGATGCCATTCTACCAGAATCCTCCTGAGATAACTGTAGATGAAGCTAAGACCAGGATAGAGAAACCGTACAAGGGAGGGGATTGATCAATGCTTTTTTCAAGACATACAGTGAGGTATTTCCATGAGTGATGACTTCCAGTCTGGGCCTCATGAAGCATACGTTGATCGTAACCTTGCAGTCCAGGTCCTGGCAGTTCTGGCCAGACAACTTGGATATCAAACAGGGATCAGGAATCGGGAAGATGAGTGGCCTATTCTATATGTGGAACTTCCTACTGGCCAAATTTCCTGGCACATTCCCAAAGCTGAAATTGTTGCATGTTTCCCTGACTATCTTGGTGAATGGGACGGCCACAATTTGAAGGAAAAGCGAGAACGCATGAGACGTTTTCTGGAGGTCCCAGAATGATGTCTCTATTTTCATTTTCTGAGAATTGGATGGACCTTGCAAAGCGACATCCTGAAGAATTCGTGAAAGAAGTAGAACGCAGGTATAACCTGGACAGAGACTGGAAAATCTTCATCAGAATAACCAAAGAAGGACACAGAGCTGATAAGTCATTTTCCAGGAAGCATTGCCCAATAAGACCGGGAGAATGGATAGTCAAGCCATATTCACCATTGAGGATAGCAAATATTCTGAAAGCCATCGAATCTGGCAGGCTGAAGGAGAAGGAGGCCATAGCGTGAAATCGATCACTCTCTATGACAGATCAGGCCTCATGGTAACTGTGAAAGGAGATCTCACAAAAGACGAACTGGAAATCCTTGAGCATGAAGTCAATACAACAATGTCAAGCATTCTCAAATTCAGGAAGTTTGGAGGAGGATCTAAATAGAGTTACCCTTCAAAAAGGATATACCTGATGAGTGGAAACCTGTCCTCGTTCACATGTCACGTTATCCTAACTTTGCTTTCAGATCTTCAAGGATATCTGCCCAACTCAATATATCCCAAGGAAGAGCTGCATGGATCCTGAGAACCCTTTATGATGAGGGATACCTGGAAAGAAGGTGCAGAACAAAGGGAAACAACCTGATCTGCTCCTACAGGATCAAGAAGACATTACTTAAACAAGAACCACTTTTGGACATCTGAAGCTAATCGGGGAGCGGAAGCCATATTCGAACCCGATTAGCTGGGGTTTCCGCTTCCCCCGGTAGCGGAGGAAACTTATAATGGAAACCGCTAAATCAAAGGGAAAACGAGGTATTTTCGCCCTGGCTGTAGGTATAATTGCTGTTATCATGGCAATATTTCTTTCATCCGTAATAGGCCATAGCCTGGTATCATTGAATGATCATTCTCCTGTACTGAAGGGAGATACCCAAACGCAGTTCATCTACAATGCCACCGGATCAGGCATTGCATTTGCTTCAGTGAATGGAACCACCACATACGACATGCCATTCAACGAAACTGTCAGTTTTGTTTTGACGAATCTTACCCAGGGAGAACTGAACGACTTTTCAGTGTCCAATCTCACGATTCTGTTTGGGTATCCTGTCACAGCGAATGAGAGCCTTGGTTTTGGCACAAACGTATCGAATTTTCAGCCCATCCTAAATATCTCGCTGAAGAATGAGTCATCTGAATATGTGCAGCTGCAGCCTCAATACATCACCGGAAATCAGAGCTCATACCTGATGGTTAGAATGGCAGGAAACACCACTTCCTACAGTTTCAATGTATTTGCATATGGAAACAGCCAGTTCTCTTTTCTTGGTCCATTTGCAGGGGAACAGATAGGTTACCTGATTTCCGGCATTGTGATTTTCGGAGCTGCATTTGTGGAATCTCCCTGGTTTGACATCGAGATCATGAAGAGAGACAGGTCCACGGCCAAGGTTTCTAAGAAGAACAAGAAGGGAGGGAAGTAAGATGGTTAAGAAGATCAGGGGAAAGATAAAGCCCACATATGGCAACTGGAGCGTTGGTGCAGTAATCATCGCCGCCATTGCATCACTCTCAATCATAGCACTTATGTTTGAGAAACCCACATTTGCAGTCTTTGGCAATACTTATGTCATAACTGAAGGTGCCCTGATTCCCGGCATCATTGTAGGATTTGCATTCTGGCTCATTGTGGAAATGTTCACATCTGCAGGAAAGGGTACCTGGCAGCTTGTCGTAAGATTTGTACCGGCCTTTATTGCAGGCATGTTTGTTGGCGGCCTCTTTGGATTGCTTTTCCACTTTGGAAGGTACGTCTTGCTGCCAATATACTACGGAAACCAGGCTGCAATATTTGATGGAATTGCAATCATAGTATTCGGACTGGTGACAATCTGGCACGCTGCCTGGCTTCACACTAAGTCATATGTGGGAGGAAAGAAGAAATGAGCCATCTTTCAACCTTTCTTCTAATGGCCCATCTGAAGCTGATAACCGATTCATCCTCATCAGGTCTGAATGGCAATACCATCCTTGTGAGCATCTGGAACCTTGTAATGGGGTTCATCAAAGGTATCGTGAGTGCAGTAGTGGGTGCAGCTTCCAACATAATCTATGCGATGGGATCGGCATTCCAGCAGATTCTGTTTGCATGGGCATCTAGTGCTGCCTCATACGGGATATGGAGTTTCCTGATGGCCGGCATCTCCATTGTTCTGACATTCTTCATCGTCTACTTTGTAATGGACTTCGTAGGTGCTGAAAAGGACGTTGAAGGACTGGAGGAAGCCCTTTAGATGTGTCAGTCCGTATGGTATAATCCCACTACTTGGG
>JAJZOT010000210.1 GCA_021847855.1 Thermoplasmata archaeon
GCATCAGATCAGTAGAGGCTTTTCTCTCAAGAGATCCAATCAGTTTACTCGAAGCGGAGATTTCCACCAGATACATTGAGGGAGGGTATGAAACAAGATACAAATGTAAATGCCCGAAAAACCTGGAGTACGATTTCCTGCTGGATTCGTCTGAGGTGGAGATTCTTAAAACAAGACTCAGTTCTGGAACGTTGAGCAAGGGATTAAAACTACCCGCCAGAATAGGAAAGACATGGGTAAGCAAAGACCCTGTCATAGACTTTGAAAAACTTGATGATTACTATCTCGCTTCTGCTTCGCTCTCAGGAACTAATCTTTTTGCTACGTTCACGAACGAAGGGACGAATTCCAGGTTTAAGTTTCATTCAACTGTGTCGGAAGATGCATCTTTTCTTGAAATTGTGTATGAGGATAATCTACAGAATGTTGTGATTACATCGCAGCCGGCCCTGAACAGTAACATAGAAAGGGAAGCTGTCAGCAACATGCTTGGACCGATCAGGCTTGCTCTTCTGTTTCTCAGAGAACATAAACTGAGGCTGATCAGGATCTTCCTGGGAGAAGTGGATGTAATTGCGGAAATGAAGATACCGGACCTTGTTTACACCATACTTGAGATATTGTCACCGCAGCTCCAGGAGGAAACTAACAGGATTGTAAATGACAAGCGGGACCCGAACCAGGGCCAGGATAAACTTGTGACCAGAGAATTCCTTTTGGAGAGACTTGCCTTGCTTGGAGACCGTGCACGCAACGTTAGCGCATTTTTCGGCCTCTAAAAGCTGAGAATACCAGTTCCTTCACATACATTTGATTTTTCTTCTATATCGCAAAAACAGAATAATGTAAACGGCTGGCACTACAATAAAGCCGGCGAGTTCCGAAATAGCGAGAGTGGTGTGCCACCATGTTCCGAAAGGATGCAATATTACATAAATATGGGCCGGCTGAATCAAGGTTGACAATATAGATATTATGGCCAGTGTAAACCCGAAAAAAGCCCATTGATAACTGCCACGCCACACAAAATGAGCCACAACCATTATCAGGAAAATTACCAAAATCGTGGAGATCGATAGGTAGAACGGAACCAAGTTATAACTTCTCAGTAGGAAGCCACCGATACCTAGGATGAAAGCAGATATTACAAGCAGTGCAGAAAGAGCGTGATATTCTGACCTCAACAGGCAGGATATATTTCCCGGGACTTAAATTCTACCTGAATAAGATGTCAAATGCATGCCTTGAGGTCGCGATCCATTTGTACAGCTTCTCCGAGAAACCGAGTATTCTGAGAATAAATATGAGCACGACAGCCGGGAATGATGGCGGGGAGTATTTCAGGAGAGTGATAACAGCCTGCATGGATCTGTACAACTTCGCTTCTTTCGTGTCGACAACATGAATACTCTCCTGAAGAATGCCGAAAGGTATCAGTGCTCCGCCAGCCGATAATTCCTGCAACGATATGTATGAATAGCATTTCAGAAAATCAAGTCTTCTCAGCGTCCGGACTGAATATTTGCAGAATTCGCATGCGCCATCATAAATTACAATAAACCTGCGACCGGGGATCGCATACAATTCTCGAATTGAATGTATGAATTCGTTATTTGGTGTCTCCGCGGCCATGAATCAAAATCGATAACGACTATTATCAATTTGTTACTGATTCGGAATTTATCATCTTGCGCTGGATTTTCAGCATCTTATCCGAGGAGGTATAGTACGATCTCACACCTAAGTTCCTCGCCTCACTGGCTGCGTAGGCGCTCTGGAGCCCTTTCTGGCAGTAGAATACAAATATCCTGTCTTTTCCTTTTTCCTTTATGATCTCCTCAAGTTTCCCCAGCTTCGAATTTATTGCACCAGGATAGTGCCATTCCTTGAACCGGACCGGGCTTCGAAGATCTATTACTACAGAATCTTCCGGCATATTTGTTATTTCATAATCCTCATCCGATATTCCTTTGAGGTATTCCGATAGTTCGTCACCGCGTATAACCTTCCGGCTTCCCAGAAGTTCGTCCATCATGGAGAAATTCTTCATGTCGCGATCGATGTCTTCCGGAGATGCATCTAGAACCACTGTCTGGGAAAACAGGGCACAGAATTCTCCTTTGCTGGTTTCAGGAAAAGTGCCAATTCTTCTAGCAATTTCCGTGATTTCATCCTTGTCGAAGCCAATCAGCGGCCTGTATACCGGTAATGTTATGCCGCGATTGATGGCATTAAGGTTTTCGGGCGTCTGCGAAGAGACCTGCCCAAGTGATTCCCCCGTGACAATTCCCAGCGCTCCACTTTCTTTGGCTATTGACTCAGCGATCCTGTAAAGAATTCGCTTGTACGTAACACCCGGAACTTTGAACTTCCCTGATACCACCAGTTGTTTTATCAAAAGTCCGCCGTCTACTATGTGTATAACTGGATTGTATCCGTGACCCCATTTCTCTACGAGTGGCCTCACTGCCCTCAGGAAATCAAGAGTGTCTATGGGATCAGAAAGCGATACAAAAACGAAATTAATTGGTGAACCCCGTTTTAACAGCATCCACGCTGCCACAGGAGAATCTATCCCTCCCGAGACCAGAGCAACCATGGGAGACTCTGATCCTATGGGCAATCCGCCTGGACCACTGTACGATTCTGTGAAGAAATACGCCATGTTGTTACGCAATTCGATGTTGATCTCAATCTCGGGGTGTTCCAGATCGACGCCTGCTGAGACTGGGTAGAGAGCATCCCCAACCATAACATTCAATTCCCTAGAAGTAAAGTTCTGTCCTCCGGCCCTTCTCGCCCTGACTGCGAATTTCTTGCCATGCACCTGTTCTGAATAAAGTTCCACTGCCTTTTTTACCACTTCCTCCGGCACAGAGAACTTGAATTTCAGCACTGGTGAGAAACTTTTCACTCCCATGGTTCTGCCAAGTACATCCTTGACCTTTTCTGGATCGCCGTAATTATCGAGGAAAATCCTCCCCTTTTCCGATGAGATGCTGCATACTTCATCCACTCTCCTAAGGCCCTCCCTGACGTTATGCCTGAGTTTGTCTTCCATCATCCTTCTGGCCCTGTTGCCTTTAAGCCCGACTTCAGAGTATCTTAGTATAATCAACCTGAACGCATTTATACTAACGATAAAACGTTTTCCAGATTAAAGGAGAAAAGGCTCAGACAGTATCCCTGCGAAAATTGGATATTCTTTAGTAACCCATTTTCTCTGTCTTGCTTCACGTAGTCTGGCAGTAACGTGCGACCACTGGGAGAGAGAATCTGTTTCATACATAACCACAAATTCCTGGTCACTGATTCCGTAGGAGTACGTAGTGTAGGAGCGGATATCATTGTTTTCAGGATGAGTTGTTGCCATGGCTATGTGCTCTGACATAATGGTTTTCCTCTCGCCCTGGTCCACAAGGTACCATTCCGGATCCTTGTTCATCGGGTATGCAATGAAGTATTTCAAGGGGGAAAGATTCAGAGTGTCGGACAGTTTCTGGTTGGCCTTCATGTACGGAGAGTGTTCATAAAGGGAGAGCATACTGTAAGTGCACTTTCCAAACTTCCCCATTTTTCTGTTAAGACCTTCCCTGAATGCGGCGAGATCTGAAGGTTCAAATGATGATAGCCACAAAATAATGTCGCAATCGTGCCTTAATGATCTGTAAGTTCTCAAACTCACCAGATTCTTCCTGGAATTTTCAAAAAAAAGATTCGTTTCTTTGAAGAAAACATCTTGCTGCGTATCTCCGGCAGACCAGAAATCAGAAGAGAATCTGTAGGCTAGAACACTGATATATATCTCCTGCTGCAATGTATTTCAACCCATTATGACAGTATGCTAATTATGGATTTCCATTCTACCTGAGTATTCAACCGTAACCTTGATCCATGAACTCCGGATGTATAATACTCGCCAATTGAGAGACAAATTGAGTGACTTATTATGTTCTGATGAGCAACTGTGAGCAGGAATTAGATCGATTACATTCTCTCACTGCGAAAGTTGGAAAAGGGGGCACTCAAGGATGTACCATGATGGTTTCCTGGATAGGTACAGGGTTTCCGCTGTAATGATATGGTCCGATTTCGTACGTTGGGTTAACTGTGAAGGATACACTTATGGAAAAATTCCCGACATACGTCCGAATCGGGTTTACCAAGTAGCTGTATGTAATCATGGAGTCATTACTGTTCATATCTTTATGATAAAACGTTATCTCC
>JAJZOT010000211.1 GCA_021847855.1 Thermoplasmata archaeon
AGTCACTGCGGTTGGTGGCACTACACTGACACTTTATCCAAACTACACAATTGAGAATCAGGTTGCATGGTACCAGGCAAATATAATTTCAACCATAATCAGTGGAGCCTTCATTGGGGGAAGCACCAGTGGAATCAGCCACGTATTTCCGGAGCCTTCATGGCAGGCAGAAACAGAGGCAAACACTCTCATAAAAGGATCTGGTAGAGGTGTTCCTGATATCTCAGCAGTTGCAAACAACACAATTGTTACACTTGCAACGGGAGGAAACACCACCCCCAGAAAATATCTCGTGGAGGGAACCAGTATTTCCTCACCTGTTACTGCAGGAATCATAGGTGAAGTGGACTCAGTTCTTCACGCAAGAGGCCAGAGTAAGCTCGGGTTTCTCAATCCATCAATTTACCTTCTTGGGCAGAGTCTTTATTTCTCAGGTTCCAGTTCCCATTCCAACCCGCTTCAGGCTTTTTACAATGTGGTGCATGGACATAATAATGTCTACAGTGCAGCAAGGGGCTACAGTCTTGTAACAGGATGGGGATCTATAAATGCATACAACTTCTCAACATATGTGGACAGAAATTACACTTTAATTTTCCATGAAAATGGACTTCCCGTCAATGCCACATGGTCAATAACTCTTGGAAATTCATTGACTGAAAACACAACTGGAAAAAATATAAGCTTCAATTTAACGGCAGGTTATTATGTTTACTCCATTCGCACGCAATCCAATTGCTCAGCAAGGATCATGCGGAGCAAGGTATTTCTGGATTATGAAAATGTCACTGTTCCCATACTTTTCCTCAGATTTGCTGAAATAAGATTCAATATATCTCCATCTTCAGCTTTTCTTGCCATCAATGGCCGGCAGATAAATGTCAGAAATGGTACAGGCACTATTAACGAAACTCATGGAGGTTACTTTATAAATTTGACAGAGAATGCTTATGATCCCTATTCCAACTACATGTACCTGCATCTGAATAACACATATTTCATCAACATTTCACTTCATGGGATACATGATTATGGATATCTGGCAGGTTCAACAGTGCAGAATGGTACCATAGTAATGGCTGACGGAATGGGGATACCAGTGTATGGTGATATTTTCAACGTATCTCTCCCTGCCGGTAACTACTACCTTTCAACCATGAACAGTAAGTATGCAGGGTTTACATCTGAAGTTTCAATCAGAGCAAACAGAACGACAACCGTTACAATTAACACTACAAGAATATTCAATCCTGAATTTGTTAATGGATTTACAAATTCAAACAATACATCTGTTGCTTTTAACCAGTTCCCGGCTTATGTGAATGCAACCGGTTATTACCAGATATGGGTAAATGCCGGAACCTATAAAATTTCAGCATACGCCAGCGGATACTTTCCTGAAACCCTCACAGATACCTTTCATTCTGGTACAATGATGAATCTAACACTTTCACAGCTTCCAGATCAGGTGGCGTATTACTCGGGAAGTTTTCTTAACTTAACGACTATCAATATGACAGTGCAGGATCTGATATCTGGACATGGGTATGTTGAAATTTCCTACTCTTCTGCTACCAACGGTACTGCCATAGTCCTGCTTAACCTTGTAAATCTCTCTTATGAAACACAAAGTTTATTGTTTTCATCCAGTGTGATTATAAATGGGACAGCATACGCAAATTTTAACGTATACTTCATAGATAACAATACTGCGGTTCTAAAGATTGAAAACGTATCTGGCAGTGGTGTTATGTTCTGGAAACTTGTGCCTTATGCAAAACTTCCCTCGAAAAATGTTTCTGAACATATTTCACTGGTACCGGTAATTGAGAGGGACATCCTTCTGATTGGAATGATTGCAGCTGGTATTGTTTCAGCAATCTATTCCTCATTCCATAGAAAAAAGAAAGCACGTCCATGATCTTCCCTTACATCCACTACACTGCTCACAGGGTGCCTGTCCCATGTTGGCCTGTGGCTTTAAAGGATTTTAGATACCATATATGTTCCTCCACTTTTTTTGATTTGTTTAAATCTCTCTCATCTCAATTTGATCCACGTTAAGGTCAGTTTGATGAGTTGTTCCATTCAAGGTATTACATCATGTTTCCGAAAAGCCAATATTAATAACTTAACGTCGAATATTCGATATCGATATAACATGTTCATGGGTATGGGTACTGGCAGGAAACGTGGTGGTCTCAGATACTGGATTCTCAATCTCCTTTACGAGAAAAATTTGAATGGTGCGGGGATAATGGACGAGATGGAAAAACAGACTCTTGGGTGGTGGAGACCCTCCCCTGGTTCAGTTTATCCCATGCTTGAATCAATGGTCCAGGATGGTTTGATAGTGAAACTGAGTGACGGAAAATACGAACTGACTTCTGAAGGAAAATCAAGCCTGGAAATGACCGGAATGAGGTTTGGGAGAACTCCCAGAACCGTGGAAGGAATTCTTGGGGAAATTTCAGGTTTCATCTCCCTGCTTGAGGATATTCTACAAACCCAGCCAGAAAAGAATGAACTGTTTCGGGAACAGCTTGAGAAACTTTCTGAAAGAATGATAATATTGTCAAGAAAATTTTAGAATTTTATCTCGAATACCTGTGCTCTCCTGAAACCTTCAACTGGTTTCAAGGGGAAGGATACAGGGACATCCTGATATGGAACTGCACTGTATCTCACATCGGTTGAAATTTTCGTGGAAAATGGCTTGGTGATAAACTGGTACTTTCCCTTTCCATCTTCATATTGATAGAGCTTTCCATCATCTAATGTATATTTTAGGACACAATCCTTCAATTTGGAATTGAACCGGCAGAATTCCCATCCCATGGAGATGTATTCATCAGCATTTAATTGATCTTCTTCAAGCCCTTCCAGGCTGAATCCACCCTCAAATAAAAGAAGATCAAGAACTTCATGAAAACCATTTTTCAGAGCAAGACCTTTTGATCTGAAATTACTGTCTTCTATCATGAGTCTACATCCACCTGCATTCTCATTATGCGACCTTTCAAGTGCCTCCAGCAGTAGATTGTTACCTACACCGTGTCTTCTATAATCAGGATGTACACGTACTGCACTGAACCATGCATATCCATCAGGCAGGATGGTGATCTTCATAAAACCCAGGAGAATTTTATTTTCAGCCATTAGGATCGTACCATCTTGAAGAAAAATTGGACCCATTTCATTAATATAATCCTCGTACCCTGAGATTGAGGATAGCTTGCTAATCTGGTCCCAGTCTTCAGGATTGGCATTTCTTATTGAAACTGTACCTTCATCCATGTTATATGCCTAAGCTATCAAGAAATAATAATCCTTTTCATCTTCTATTCTCTTTGTAGTGCAAAGAATCCTTGAAAAATAACAATGCCCAAGCCATGCATTCAAAATTTAGGATCAAATTTATAACTATCCTTATTATAATTATTCAGTGGTAACTGTAGAATTATGTTATATATGCGGTGAGATTGCCTCAAAACAGTGTGTTTTCTGCTATAAACCTGTCTGCGAAATCCACTTAAGAAAAGAATCCATGTGTGAGATATGCGCCTCCCGACGAAATGGACTGGAAATTATTTAACTCGAATCTTATAGTTCCTTAACCAGTCTATATCACTTTCGTAAATTCCCCTGATGTCCGTCAGGTCGTAGTAAAGCATGGCGAGTCTCTCAAGCCCAAGGCCCCATGCTATGACATTGTCCTTTATTCCGATTGGCCGGAGAACCTCTGGTCTGAAGAGGCCAGATCCACCAAGCTCTACTTCCCTTCCATTGATCTCCACCACCACGTCCATGCTTGGCTCGGTGTATGGGTAATACGCAGGTATAAAATTCAGTTTCTCAAATCCAAGTTTTTTATAAAACGTTCTCATCAACCACTTAAGTGAGGAGAGACTTGCGTCTTTACTGTGCACAGCCCCTTCAATCTGGTGAAGCTCAGCAAGGTGTTTCCAGTCGACGCTTTCGTGCCTAAAAACCTTCTCTATGGAAAATATGGCAGATGGAGGCTCAGGGTGTTCATAGAGATATCTGATTGTATTGACTGTAGTGTGAGTCCGTAGCAAAAGTTCCCTGGCTTTTTCCTCTTTCCATGCATACTTCCATCCAGAATAACCCGGAATACCTTTTTGGTGTACACGTTCGACCTTCCTTAAAATCTCGGGGTGGTCGAAGTTCAATTCGTATTTTGACTTGAGAAAGAAT
>JAJZOT010000212.1 GCA_021847855.1 Thermoplasmata archaeon
ACATTCTTCTGGTCGGGCGTTTTACATTCCACGGTCTACCGAGAAAAACGGATACAAGAAAATAAACGGTATAGGAAAAACTGTATGTTGATGAAATAACCAGGGTGGCATAATATTGATTTATGAATGGTAAATGAAGGTACATTACGATTCCCAGAGAAATGAAAAGGGAATTGCGCACCATTGCCTCTATCAGTGGAGGGATAGATGCTCTCATTGATTTCAGGGTTGCCCTGAAATATGTTGTAGTGAACCCAATGAAATTCTGGAAAAAGAAATATGGAATTAGTGAAAGTATGATCCAGTATTCAACAGGAGATTCGAAACCACGATGTAAGACCACAGTCCACAATTGCAATGATCCTAGGACTAAACCGACAAAAAGTCCCCCAAGTATCAACTTAATGAAAAGAAATGTCCCATTGCATACCCCCAAATCTTCCCCTTCCGATATCTTGATTGTGTGGGCAGTCGAGAAACCGAGATCCCCGAATAGGGAGAGGATTCCAACAAAACCGATACCGAATGCCACAAATCCCCAGGCACTGCTTCCAACATACCTGAGAATGAAGAATAGCCCAACATATCCAAATATTGCCCCAATTACGTTCTGAATAATTATGATCGGGGACCTCTGTGCAAACACTTCCGCACCATATCCAAATTCGTGGATTAAACATTATGCCTGAAAAGGTTTACCAGATAGTATGTGGTAGTGTGTCGGGAAGAAAAGGCTTATCTGACAGCCGAGTCATTAATTTCATTAAATACCGTAATCAGCTGATCCTCGATCTTGTGTAATGTCTCAATTAACCCCTTACATTCTTTTTCATCCATGAATTTTAGTGTTTGCATTATGAATCTCTCGTGAACCTCTTTGATGGCCTTGTAAAAACTGGATCCCTCTCCTGTTGATGATATCTTGATCACTCTCCGGTCCTGCTGATCCCTGATTCTTTGCGCATATCCTTTCTCCTCCAGACGATCAATGAGGTTTGTAACCCATCCCTGTGAGATCATGTTTGCCTCGGCCAATTTTACCATCGGTTGTGGCCCTTTTTCATTCAGGGACTTTAGCATCCTGAATTCCATGATTGACATTCCCTCAGCCATAAGTTTTTTTTCTACCTGTCTGTGCCATATTTTATATATTGAAGTCACCAGTCTCCATATCTCAAAGCTCGTCTCTTTCTGCGTTCCGCTCATTTCTCTTCATCCCTTATACTGGAATTTGCATTATGCTGGCTTGAAATCACTGGGCTGTTTTTTGTATCACCCATATCGTGGTACATTGAATTCTCAGCAGTACTCGCATCATTACTGGTAGATAAAAGATCACTTGTCTTTTCACCTATTTTGGCAACATAAAGTGCGCCACTGTCGATGTACCTCCCTCCCCTGAGCATAGAAATAAAAGCGGCAACAAATGAAAGGATCATTCCCGCATAGAAAGCAACCTTGAGGGAACCCATGAAAACAGGAGCCAGAGTAGTGGGGAACCATGTTCTGCTTTGTATTGTGATAAGTGCAGCAGGGGGTATCCGCGAGACAAGAGATGACGGCAGGCCGGCAAGTATGGAAGATACGGGGTTTATGCCAAGGAAAGCTGAGAATATTGCAACAGTCGGTGGAGTTGAATCGAAAATCTGGTTGAGAAACGAAATTTTCAGTATTGAGAGTTCTGCGTTAAACGCAGATGGAAGATTCTGCTGCAGAGTAAAGATGATTATCGTAAAGAATAGTCCAAGGCTGACAGTCATTCCCGCGTTTCTGAGAGTAGTCATCATTCCGGAAGCTGCGCCCCTGTATTCAGCAGGTACAGAATTCATTATTGCAGCTGTGTTAGGCGCGGCAAACATGCCGTTCCCCGCACCCATCATAAATAAAACTATGGCGAACGGTATGTACCCGAAATTATAACTGAAAGTAGTGAGAATGAAGAATGATACCCCTGTGATCACCATTCCCGCAGTGGATAAAACCCTGGCGCCGTGTTTATCAGAGAGTGTTCCGGATAAAGGCCCCATGACCATGAAACCGAGGGTCATGGGAATCATGTATATGCCAGCCCAGAAAGGCGTCGATGAATATGAGTAACCATGCAAAGGCAGCCAGATGCCCTGAAGAAGTATAATAAGCATGAGCATTACTCCGCCTCTCCCGACAGCAGAGAGTAATGAAGCCAGATTTCCTGCTGCAAATGCGCGTATGCGAAATAACTCCATTCTGAACATAGGCTGGCTTACTATTCTCTCTACGAAGGGAAACGCCACGAGGAGTGAAATCCCAGCAATCATTCCGGCTATCACCAATGGGTTGCTCCATCCTGAATTGCTGTTTCCATACGGGAGAAGTCCGTAAGTTACGGCCACAAGAACCAGGGTAAGGCCTCCGCCAAATGTAATATTACCTATATAGTCTATTTTCTGATTCTCGGAAGTTAATGCCGATTCCTTTAGCTTCAGGAAACTCCAGACAGTTCCTACAACTCCGACTGGAACACTGACAAGAAAAACATATCTCCAGTTATAAACAGACAGGATTCCACCAAGGACAAGCCCGAGGAACGATCCGGCAAGTGCAGCTACCTGGTTGATGCCAAGTGCCTTGCCTCTCTCTTCCACGGGAAACGCATCAGTTAATATCGCAGCACTATTGGAGTAAATAAATGCTGCCCCTATTCCCTGAATTATACGAAATAAGATTAGCAGTGAGGCGGCGAAATCGCCGGTTCCAGGTGTCAGAAAAAGCATCACAGATCCTGCAGTAAAAATTGCGAAACCAATATTGAATAGTCTTACCCTGCCGTATATGTCTGATAGCCTTCCAAACGTAACAAGTAGAGTGGCAGTAACTATGTTGAAACCCATGAGTATCCAGAGAAGATAGACGAAAGACCCCGCCTGAAAAACGTTTATCTGTATTCCCTTGAATATTGCTGGAAGTGAGATAAGAGTGATGGTGCCGTTAACTGCAGCCATCAACATACCAATTGTTGTGTTGGATAATGCTACCCATTTGTATGCTACCATTGTCTGCGGTAAATATCTCAATTTTATTTAAATGCTTCAGTAGTAAATCATTCTATAGTTAAGCATATTTCAATTGCTAAAAATCATGCTGGTTGGATTCGGCGGGGAAAAAAGTACCATACCGGAATTAGTTCCGTCGGTGTGAAATTCAGTGCCGAAGGAGAATAAAATTAATCCCCAGTCGTCGCGCAAGCTCTCCGTCCATATCGTCCCTATCCCCTACCATAACGGAGTTCTCCATATCAATTTCATACTTTTCTGTGGCCTGCTTTATGAGGCCGGTTTCCGGTTTCCTGCATTCGCATTTCTCTTCAGGAGTATGGGGGCAGTAAAAGATGTCATCAATTCTTCCACCCATCTGTGCCACTTTTCGTATTAGTGCGGAGTTGAATTCCTGCAGTTCTTTAACATTAAAATATCCGCGGTTTACTCCGGATTGGTTGGTGATGATTATGATTAAAAAGCCTTTTGAGGCGTATTTTGAAATAATATCGACCGCGTCAGTGTACACGTGGAGATCCTCAGGATCTTTACAGTAAGGGCAGTCCTGGTTAATTGTTCCATCCCTGTCTATAAAAAGTGCAGGTTTTTTCATGCAAACTCTCCGGAGAGTTCAGGAAATCTCTCCAATAACTCTTAATTTTCTTTCCACGGTGTTTTCAATGTCAATTCTGTGGTCTATCTTGATTATGGTTTCCACACGTTTGAACCCTCGAGAAACCAGGAAGTTTTCAGCGTCGGATATTGCGGAAAATAAAGAAAGCAAATTCTTTGCTTCAATCACTGTTGCCATGCTGTTTGGATAACACCTCAATCCGGATTCTTTCAGCTTTGCAATTGCATCCTTTATTGCCTTTCCAGCGGAAACACCTTCACCGATCGGGTAGAAGGTAACATCAGCAACTATCATGATTCCAATAGCGAGACTCCCATAATTAAATATTAGCCTCCGCAAGACAAATCAAAAGTTCGGTTGCAGCGCAGATCGTTATGATTATTGCATGATATATCATAATGCGTTAAGCACCTAGAATTTGTTGGCATAAACGGGTTCTTCCTGTTCTGCACGGATTTCTTCAGTGTTAAACGTTCAAATCAACTTCGTCTGTTATCCTGCAACCCGGGCATAAGTCACTTCTGGATTTCCGGGTGTTATTGCAGTCGGAACA
>JAJZOT010000213.1 GCA_021847855.1 Thermoplasmata archaeon
CGGTTATTCAGGGAGAGAGAATCGCTTTCCAGGATAATTGCCGATATTAAGACAAGGGAAAATGTAGAAATCAGGGACAGACGCAGAGAGGAGGCTGTTCTTAATTCGCTTGGAGATCTTAACCCAAGACAGAAAGCGATCATCAATATGATTTTCGAGTTCACAATAGCCTGCGAAAATCCCATAAGCGAAGTACCTTTTGGAGATTTACCTGGGAGAAGTCTTGAGATCAGAGGGGAAAAGTCCTTACTGGAATACGTCGCATCCGCAATGGTGAGCAGGCCAGGATCAGAGATATATTCATCAGGGGATCTTGATCCAGTATTTGTCGTTGGCGCAATAAGGAGTGGTGCACACATAATTAACGGCCACTGCGTTTCTCCTGATCTGAAGCTTGGTCATTCCGACAACCAGGAGGAGTATCATATTTCAATACTTGAGAATGGTATCATGAAGGTAAATCCCGCTATTCTACACGTTGATTCTTCATTTTCAAAGGTTCAGGTTGATTGAGATGGATATATTCATTCTGGGTAACAGGGGGAGGATGGGTGTATTTCTTACCAGTCTCTTCAGAAAAAAAGGGTTCAGTGTAAGTGGTTCGGACATATCTGACGGGAAGGGGGAAAGCATGGGTACTGAAATGAGGAATTCCGAGGTGCTCATACTGGCAGTTCCGCAGGATCAGGCTCTTAAATTCATCAGGGAACATGACGGCTTTACAAACATTGTTGAAATTGGCTCAGTCAAATCAATATTCAGAGACTTTACTGGAAAGATAGTCAGCATACATCCACTGTTTGGTCCACTGTCGGAGGACAGGGAGATAAAAAGACGCATCATATTCATCGATGATATTTCGCCGGCGGGGAAAGAGAGCCTGGTCATGAGATTATTCGGAGACGTTGATCTGGTGAAGATGACCGCGGACAGGCATGACAGGATCATGGCTGATGTTCTCGTTGCACCTTATATTATTTCACTTATCAGTTCAAGAATCAATCCAGGCAGGGAGTTCATGACCAGATCGTCAATGTTACTGAACTGTATCACGGACATTTCCCAAAAGGAAAGCCCCGAGGTTCTGAGAAAGACAATACTCCTGAATCCATACTCCACGTCAAAATTCAGGGAAATCCAACTTGGAATAAACGAACTGGCGGGTGAGCTCCTATGATACTGATCCCTGAAAACACTGCATATCTGGAAACGCTGAAAGATTCTGTTTCCGACTCAAGTGACTCTTATCGCGTTGTGAATCTTTACGGAAAAAGCATCATCATCACTCCTGAAAATTCAAACCTATCATTCAGTGTTGACGGCAAACATGTAATCCAGGTAAAATCTGGACTTTACTCAAGAGATGCCAAGAGTGATAATACGGAGGTGGAAATTGGCAATGTCAGAATAGGAAGAAAAAAACTGGTAATTGCGGCGGGACCATGTGCAGTTGAAAGCCGGGATCAGATGTTGGAGATAGCAGAAGAGGTCAAGAAACTGGGTGCAGACATGATAAGGGGTGGAGCGTTCAAACCGAGAACAAGTCCATACAGTTTTCAGGGCCTGGGAAAAGAGGGGATAGGTATCCTGTCCGAGGCAAAGGAGGCAACAGGCATGCCGATTGTTTCCGAGATTATGGATATTTCAGATTACCCGTATTTTCAGGACACCATTGACATGCTCCAGATAGGATCAAGAAATTCACAGAATTTTTCAATGCTCAAATTCATAGGGGAGAAAGGTAAGCCGGTTCTACTAAAAAATGGCATGGGAAATTCAACTGATGAATGGCTGAGTTCTTCAGAATATCTTCTATCGGCCGGAAACGGAAACGTTGTATTATGCTACAGGGGAACAAGAGGCTTTGAAAAACGCACAAGGTTCATGATGGATACGGGTTCCATAACAGTGGTAAAATCACTCAGCCACCTTCCGGTGTGTGCTGATCCAAGCCATCCATCCGGCAACAGGGATTATGTCGAATCGCTGGCATTGGCTGCTGTAGCGGCAGGGGCAGACATGCTCGAAATAGAGGTTCACAACAACCCCGAAAAGGCGCTTTCGGATCGAGATCAGCAGATCTCGTTTGAGACATTTGGAAGAATCGCAAAAAGTGCAAGAAAGATAAGAAATCTAATTACCGGGGATATCTGATGTTCCGGTAGAGTATTTCACCCTATTTTTAAATCCTCCCCAACAACTAAGTTTCTTGCAAACGGCCCGGAATAACATTCCTAATCAGTGAAAGGCCTGGATAATCTGAGTGTGGACGAGTTTGCATGAAAGCGGAAAACACATATGAACAGTGAAGACCATCATGAAAGATGAGGACCTCAGAACTTCTGACGCTTTAGCTGAAGTGAGTATGTCAGTATGTAGATAATGGGAAGAATGTAGAAACCAAGAACCATAGTTATGTCCGCTTCACTCAATGGAACTGTGCTTCCGAATCTGGACAGTGCGGCAATATGTGCAGGATTGGTTGAAATAGCTATAGCCACAAACCCAAGAATAAAACCTGTGAGTTCTGCCTTATTGTTTCCGTTCAGAACAAAATAGCCAACGAGAACTATCACCACTACTGACGCATAGGTTGCAATGGTAAGCGTCAAGGGGACCAGTCCGTAAGTTCTAAGTATGTACCCGCCTGTTACAATTACGATCGCATCAATAAAGAGCAGTGTGGAAAGAAATCTGCTTCTGTTCAATCTTTTTAGATATCGCTATAAAATTTAAACATTTGCAGGGGGTATTATCTTTTTTGCAGGAGAATATATAAGCTTGAATCCTCTTGTATTACCATTCCGGTCTTGATTTGTAAACCGACAGGTTGAATTGAAAATGATTGAACATCATACAGTCTCATACCAGCCTTTGTATGCCAGAGGGTAGACTCATAGTGAAGGACAGAGTGCCTTCAGACCGATGTGAATTCAAGCCCATGGTATCCAGGTGGCATCTGAAGTGGGAGGCGTTTTCTCGATACGGAATGAGATGACACATGTTGATCACCATTTACGATGAAAATCAGAATTTGTAAAGGGTAGGCAGCAATTCTTCTTTTACATATTTTATAACGTTATCTTCGTGTTTTAACATTTCCTCGTATGCTTTAGATGGTTCTCTGCTCATTATGGCCTGGAAAATTGATTCATGTTCTCTGGAATCCTCCATGGATACATCTGTGGCTGTAAAAAATGTCAGTCTTACAATTTTCAGTTTCCTTCTAATTTCCTGGCTATATTTCTCCATGTATTTATTTCCGCTATTTCTGCCGATGATTTCATGGAACCTATCATCAAGGTCTGCTTTTGCGTTTGCGTAAATAGCACTCTGTGAATAGGTTGCATTTACATCTAACATGAACTTTTTAAAATCAGAAAGTTGTTCCCTGTTGATTCTAAGCGCACAGAGTCTTGCACTCTCTGCCTCTATGACCTTCCGGGCTTCGTAAAGTTCAATAAGATCTTCAGATGAGGCAATTATCACTCGATATGATCTACCCGTTTTCTCGAGAAGGCCTTCTTTGTTGAGGGCAATCAAACTCTCCCTTATTGGCGTTCGGCTAATCTTCAGCTTATTTGCTATCATTTCTTCACTTATATACTGCCCAACCCTCAATTTTCCTTGAGCTATGTTGTTATAAATATATTCATACGCACGTGAAGATAGTGTAATTTTTTGTTCCATAGCACTGATTTATTATATAAGTCTATTTAAGCTTTCACCACAATGATGTAAAGATAATTATTATAAAAATGTAAAATGTCCGACACTTTTTCAAGATTAAACTTTACAGATTACGAATTTAAGCATTGTTGTGAGTTATATTGCAAATGAATATGTTCGTTGAAGGAGCAATCAGACGCTATTAGCGTTGAAAACCATGAGATTTTTATTAATTTTATTAATGGCATATAATAATCAATAGTTCCAGGAACTCACGCAGGTTGAGATTTTCAAGGGAAACATTCCTTTATATCTTTGTCAGCAGAATACGAATTAAGTGTAAAAATGTGTGTCTAATGTTTCCATAAGGAATTCTCCTTTTGCAAGATAGGGTTTGAAAGTAATCGATAACAGAATATTGTTGTCAGTATATTGCTAAGTCTGCTGGGGACGGAGATGAAGGTGTCCGCATATCATACTGCTGCATGCGTTACTGTGTACGCGAGGTGGATGGTCGGAA
>JAJZOT010000214.1 GCA_021847855.1 Thermoplasmata archaeon
AATCACCGTATGCGACTTCGATAACAGGTTATCTTAACGCAGAAAATTACACGAATGGCACAGACCGTGTAGTAAGCTCTATCATAAAGATAACTACTGGATTTAGCGTGAATGCTAACATAATTAACTCAGTTGTAGAATCATCCAACCCAGGTATTTATTACGTAACACATTACGGTCTGTCCGGGATACCAGCTTATATTTCATCCCAATATATCGCAAGAAACGGTACTTTATTTCTTGTAAACATAAAATTTAACCAGAGCACGAATGAACTGACTTCCGGCGGATCAAGTGTTTCCCAGAATGCGTTTCCAGAAATTAACAAGATAGTTGGTTCCTTCTTTGGAAATTCAGGTCAGGTAACTGGAGAGGGTGCAATTGCTTATCAGACCCAGCAGGTTACCTCGGGATCTGGAATCGTTTTCGCATTTATTTTCGTTATACTTGCAATCGCCGTATTTCTGACTCTTCTTTCATATAAGGCTTCGGTCCTGACGCTTGTTGTGGTCTCAATTGCAACAGTTCTCGGATACGTTTCTATATTTATAACAGGCATACTGGTTCATGATGTTAATTATGTTGTGAATTACACCCTTACAGCTGTTATATTGGGTGTTGCTACTGATTACATAGTATTTGTCCTGTCAAGATTCAAACAGGAAATAAGATCAGGCAAGTCAAGGGATGAAGCTGCAGAGATTGCGACAAAAAAGGCTGGTAAAGCAGTCTTCATTAGTGGTTTAACTGTAGCAGCCAGCCTTGGTACCTTTTATTTTATCCCCGGTTTCAGAACATGGGGTTCAGTTCTGTTCCTCGCCATTATTATGACTGTTGTGTTTGAGGTATCTATCCTTCCGGCAGTTATGAAATTCCTCGGGCCAAAAATATTCATGAAGTATGGTATGAAGCCATTGGGAAAGGATTCGCATAAGAATTCAGTTTTCTATAAAACCTCAAGCATATCTATAGACAGAAAAGTCACTGTAATAGCCGTTATCCTATTGCTTGCTGCTCCTGCAATATATCTATTTGCTACACTCCCCACAACATATAATTTTGACACCGGTCTACCGTTGGGTCTTTCATCGGTTAAGGCGCTTAACGCAGTAGATAACTCGTTTGGCGCAAATGAGATATATCCTATATATTTCCTTATACCACTATCGAACCCATATAACGGAAGTTTTTCAGCACAGGATATTAAAACGATCTCGAGCAACACAGGCTTCATAAATAATACTAATGGTATCACGTCTGTAACCGGGCCTTATTACAACAATCTCTCTAACCAGGCAGATTTCAGTCATTACGTCGTTGACAATGGCAGGTATCTCCTGTACCTTATATATACAAACTACGGGCCATATTCGAGCCAGGCAATGAATGTTGTCAATCACCTGAGATCTGACAGCAATGCACTGGTTGGAGGCATCACGTCAGGCATTATAGATCAAAAAACACAGAATTCCAGGACGTACCTGGAACTGGAGATATTGATAGTGGCTGCTATCGGCGTAATTTTATTGTTTGCTTTCAGAAGTGCCATTTACCCTCTGATCTCGTTGAGCGGCGTTTTTATAAGTATAAGCTGGACAACTTCAATACTTTACATAATCTCGATATACATACTTCACCAAGCGCTAATCTATCTTATTCCAATTATCCTGTTCGTAATATTGATGTCCCTCGGTAACGACTACACTGTCTTCATCATTTCTAGGATAAGGGAGGAAGTTGCTTCGTTCGGTAAGAGAGACGGAATAATTAGAGGTATGGTAGGCTCCGGGAAAGTTGTAACCTCGCTCGGTCTAATACTGGCTGCATCTCTAGGATCATTGGCATTCATACCAGTGGGATTCCTCACACAGCTTGGAATCGCATTCATAATTTCGCTCCTTCTAGACACATTCGTCATCAGGACATTCTACTTCCCAGCAATGGTGGCACTTCTTGACAGGAGTGGAAAAAAAGCTAAAAATGCGTAAGGTTTAATCATAGCTAAGCATTGATAGCCCTGAATGGATAACGTTGACAAGAAGCTGATCTATTTCCTTCTTAAAGATGCCAGGATGCCGCTGAGAAAAATTGCAGAGGAACTTGGTATATCGGCACAGGCATTAAACTATCGTATGTCCAAGCTTTATGAGACCGGGGTAATTAGAAAGTACTCTCTGCATGTAAATCCAAAAATATATGGTAAGGTCAACGGTTTTGCGGCTTACAAGAATGACAAATACATGTCTCCAAATGTGATTTCTAAATTCAAATGCCTGGAAGAGATAACAATTTACGAGTTCGCTGCAAACACAATGGGAGAACTTGAGGACGAGATAAGAAAAGCTGAGACCTTTGCTGGTATCCCTATTATGAAATATATTCCTGAACAGAGAGATATGAAGATGAACGTTGGTGAAACAGACAGAAGGATACTTGAATACCTGAAGAAGGATCCAAGGATGTCTGTCGTAAACCTTGCTAAGGAACTTGGGCTTGCAAATTCTTCTGTTCGCAAAAGAATTAACCTAATGGAAAAGAATCATGTTATAGCCGCAACTACGGAAATAGATCTATCAAAAACTGATATCGTTCTATTCTCTATAATTTCTAAAAACGTAAAAAATCTGATTCCTGTTATTACTGAGCAGCCGATACTTGTCATATCAGACAGGGATAATGGAATACTTGTTTGCTTCTCAGAAAACCTTAAACAGGCAAGATATGTTATAGAAAATTCCAGAAAGACAGACCCTTCCGCTGAGGTTATGGTTGTGTATGACTACGAATTCAACTGATTTGAAGGTTGATCTGACAAACCTTTTGTCGGTGCAGTTTGTTTATTAACCAAATATGACTTTTCTCTGATATTATGGCTGGCAATGTCACAGATCACATGGCAAATGAGAGAACCTATCTGGCCTGGGTCAGGACAGGAATAACAGTTATTGCACTGGGTTTTGTAGTTGCAAAATTCGGCATTCTCATTAAGGAACTTGTTCCGAGTGCACCAAGCACATCCTACCACCTCTCCTCTGAAATCGGTATTGTTTTGGTTCTGGCTGGAGCATTCATGCAGATACTTGCCTTGCGCAGCTTTGTCAGAAATAAGAACAATATAGAAAGAGGAGTGTTTCAACCATCAGCGGTTCCTGAGATGCTTGCCGGAATCCTCACGCTTATAATTGCAATTCTTGTGGTTGCCTATATGGTAATAACACTCTGAATAATGAGGAAAGTATTTGGGATTGGGCCTGAATTATCTTAACCCAACTTATCTTTTGAACAGTATAAATGGAATTCCAAGGTTTTTCGCCAACTCACCATCTCTGTCTTGCCTGTCGCCAGCAATCAGTGAATCGGACAAATCTATTTTCAATTCCTTCACTGCCTTCAGAACAAGACCCGTTTTCGGTTTCCGGCATTCGCACTCCTCGTCTGGTCTGTGTGGGCAGTAATAGGTTGAGTTAACTGTTACACCCCTTTCAGCAAGAGCCTTTATAACAGCATCGTTGAATGCATGGAACTCGGAATCTGAGAAATAACCCCTGTTAATGCCAGACTGGTTTGTTATTATGACAATCAGGTAACCTTTATCCTGATATTCCTTCATGAATTTCACAGCATCATCATAAATCCTGAGGTCCTTTGGATCCTTGCAATAAGGACAATCGTAATTTATCGTTCCGTCCCGGTCAATAAAAAGTGCTTTCATGATTTTTCACCACTCCATTTTTAAAGTCTGATTAATTTTCACGCCACCTCGTAAAAAACCTTGCAAGCCCAAAAAAGAACACAGCCTCGATTATGAATATAAATATCATCGGCACCATAAGAGGTTCGAAACCAAATGCAGCCTGAGCCAGGACGGCGGCAGGCGTCGTTGGTGATATTGCAAGAATATAAATGATGTATTTTGGTAGATAGGTGTATGGGTAGAAGGTCGGAGGCAGGACTGTCAGGATGACTGACATTATAGCAGATATTCCCCAGACATTTCTTATGTGTTTAACAGCGCCACCGATGCTCATGGAAAGACCTGCTGTGCTAATTGTCAGAACCACGAGTATAGCTACAAGTGAAAGTATAGAGTATAATGTGAAAATGTGTATCACATATCCAATTATCGCATAAAGTACGAGACCAGGCATAGAGAATATGAGA
>JAJZOT010000215.1 GCA_021847855.1 Thermoplasmata archaeon
GAAGCATTAAACACCTTCCTAATATCTGGAATAACAACAAACTTGGCCCCGGGATATTTTAGCAGTCTGAGGTAAACCATGGATCACTGCTGGCATATCATCTTTCAGGGTATATTGCTTTCCAACTCAATATAATTGAAAGATCTCGAATCGAAGAGAAGTCCTTTGATAAAATACCGCAGTCCCTTTATCTAAAATAATCTAAGTAGGGCGGCCCTCACTTTTTGTGGCTTGTCCCAATCTGAAGGACGAAGCCTGGTACTGATAGTCAGATGAGAGTCATAAAGCACGATCTGTTGCCGAGTCAGTGTTTATTTTATCCTGATAAACACCCCCGATGCAAGTACAACTTTACTATATTGAAAGACCGGTTGTCAGTATTATACAATGATAGGATTAATTTAAAGACCGCTAAGGGTTTTAATTTCGATGGCAAGAAAAATCACGGTCAACATGTATATGACTCTTGATGGATTCGGCATATTCGCAAAATTTCCAGGATCTGACTAGACGAGGATGAGCATGATGATTTCTGAAAGGAAATGTGGATAAGCAGATATGACTCAGTTGATACGATAATTTTTGGCAGGCGGTCTTATGAAGGACGTACACAGGTTCATGCACTGCCTGACCGGAAGAGAACTGACAAGGAATATGTTTATGATAAATCCATGTTTCTCGAGAGATGCAAGCTGATAGTACTGAGCAACACTTTACCGAAAGCAACATGGGGAAATAGCAAAATTGAGAAAGACGATATCAGAGATTTGGTAGATCGACTAAAAAAGGAGCCTGGAAAGGACATAATAATGGAGGGCGAGCCTTCGCTGGCCCATGATTTTATCCAGAGAAGGCTGGCTGATGGTTACAAAATCCTAGTGATGCCGGTGATTTACGGAAAGGGCCCCCATTATTGGGGTACTATGAAAGATCAGGAGACGCTGAGGCTGATCAGTGTAAAGAAAATGGTGCGAGGTGAATTGATTCTTCATTATACAGGCGCCAGGTAAACGCTGGTATGGATTAAGCATTAACCTGTTCAAAAGGGGCTTTTCATCATAAGATGATCACTTAACTGGCAGTCATTAAACAGCTATAGTTCAAACAGAAATTATATGCTTGTTATTGGGCCTTTGCCATTCTCATATCATCCTTCAGTCTCCGATAATTGAGGAATTTCCAGAAATACTTTCACTGAACTATTGCTATTAAAGGAGAGGTAATTTCTAGAATGACCATTGAAGTGTCATTGGAATTCGCTTTGAAGATTACTTCGAGAGGAGTATAATTAATATTGGTAAGATTTATGGAAATATGTCCTGAAGCATAGGAACAATAACCGGTGTTGAATACCATTGGCCCGGGTACGAAAACCGGTAGAGTATAATTTGTTAAAATACCCATTTCTGCTGTTGCGTTGTGTGGAACTTCAGTTATTAAAACAAAGGAAAAATACACAGTAACGCTACCAGGCCCAAATGGCACTGATTCAGCATAAAAAGACTGGTTTGGCTGCAACTCAATCATATCATCGGTTTGAAGTATAATGCTTTGTGAGCCTTTAAGAAATCCATTATCGTTTCCCTGTGTTTTTCCCATATCAAAGCCGACTTCGAAAAAACCTACAGAAGCCACAACCATGATGGCTGCAATCAAAATGGCTACTAAGAGTTCCCTTTTTACCATCTTCGAACTTAAAACTATTCAGCATAAATAATTTTGTAGATAAATATGTAAAACTGCTGTAATGGTAACCTTGGGACGAGGGGCTCAGAAACCTCAAAACATGTACACTATTTATCTTGTTGAAGAAATAACGCCCGGAGTATTTTTACAAAACTAAGCAATCTATAGAATGAGTCCTGTCCGTATTAACTAATAGTTATGATAAAACAGTTGCATTATATACTACTATATTGACCATGCTCGGCAGGAACTACATGGAAAGATGAGAATGGGAATAGGATAACGCACTTTAATCTATTGAAAAATACTGACATAAAGAGATGGTATGAAAATCTGAAAGAAAATCCCCACTTACAACAGGAGTATATCTCAGGGGAATGGGATTCTACTGCAGAAAGATGAACACAGCTCCTGGGAGGATATTAGAGGACGCTGAGGCCGTAAAGCCACTACAGGATCAGTTTATGGACTTATCAGGATGATGAAAGGCTTCCAAATTCAGGTTCCGTCTATAGAGGGGATGACAGAGCATCGAATGTATATGTTGGAATATTCGTTATGTCCGGAACTCCATTATTCCTGAAGTATATCGACGAGGACTTCTGGAATATAGGCATAGGAACCCGTTTGAATTTTCTCCCTTATGAATCGCTCCCTCCTTCAGATATCCTTCCGGATCCGAAGGAAAGGGAGCTGATAGTGGATGACTTCCGAGCTGACCTTCTGAAACTCAAGAAAATCGTTAAGGTCGAATGGCGTCCTGAGGTGTAACAGGAGAGACACATGCCAAATTGTATACATTTTTTTCTCAAATTTTGTATACGTTTTAGGTTGTGCTTCCAATCCTATTCCTGTCCAATCAGGATATACAAATCTGGCAAAAATCTCAATCTTCTTTGCTTCCGGATACATTCCCTCTATGATTTCGTAGGATTTTTCTGGATTCCTGCTGTGATCTGTTCTCTTCTCCTCCATATTTCATTATGGCTTGAATTTAGGAGTAGGATAGTTTCCTTTTTTTTCGCAAAGAGCAGGATTTCATGCTGTTGCCTTACATTGTGGCCTAAATCTACGTACCTTTTGTTCCAAATAACATGATTCTTATTCTCAAAATCCCATCTTCGTATAATTTTCATCGCATCCTCAACCTTAGAGGATGGCGATCACGGAAACAGGATTGCTTTTTTCTCAGTGATATTCTGAACAGGAAGATTATAGAATTCCGGAGTGGTCATCTGCTTATAATAATACGAAATCCTGTCCTCTTTACGATTGCTTCGATATCGTAAGTGTAATGCGGATCCGCTAAAATAAGATCGAATTTATCTGTAGTAGTATTCAGAAATTCTGCGATAGAAGACTGGACTGGAGACGCCGCGCCCTCAGGGAAAATGAGCTTGAAGAGGTGACCGAGAGGATAAAGGCCAAGATCTAGAACCTTGAAGGCGAGATGCTTGAAATGAAATGACTGCCCACTTCCAGTCTGTTACTTCTGTAATATGGCCTTGGGAAAGTTCTTATAGTACCATCGGCATGGAAAGTGGAAGAAATGGGTTACACACCACAGATGTCCGAAGATGAAGTCAGGATAAGAAAGCAGTGGCATGATTCAGTATACAGAAAAATGGAAGATCAGAAGACTGTTCACAGGCAGTACCTGGGAAGGAAACTTGTCATCCCCAAGGAAGTGATCCCCCCAGCATGGATGTCAAAGCTTCTGGGAAAAACTATCCTGGAAGAGATCAGGGAAAGCGATCGTGTTCTGGACATGGGCACCGGCAGTGGAATAAATGCCATTCTTGCAGCCTCTAAATCCGGGCATGTTCTCGCAGTGGACTTAAATCCATATTGCATTGAAACAGGGCGAAAGAATGCTGTACGCAATGGCGTGGCGTCAAGGATAGAATTCAGGGAAAGTGACCTTTTCAGCAATGTGGACGGAAAATTTGATCTCATAATTTTCGATCCGCCATTCAGGTGGTTCACACCAAGGGATATCAGGGAAGCAGCAGTTGCCGATGAGAATTTCAGGAGCATGACGTCATTCTTTAAAATTGTACTAGATTACCTGAAACCAGACGGCAGAATACTAATAATCTACGGAGACTCAGGGGACATGAATTATTTCCGTAGCCTCATGGACAGCCTGAATTGTAGCAAGACTCTCGTCAGGTCACGGTACATTGAGCGCTATGGCAGGAAATGGGGCTATTATGTATGGAAGCTTTCAAACTAAAACGCTTCCCGGATTTTAAGTGCATTTCTCAAAAGCGAAAGACATCCCAAATTACACGCCTTCACCCGAAATATCTCCAATTTAGAAGTGGGGGAGCCTCCATTTGGAAGTGCGGCCTGAAAGCAGAAATACCTTATATGCATGTAACATTTTTATGGTTGTGGATTTAGTATTTTACGTATTATTCCAAAAAACTAAACCGTATATAGAATGGGTCTGTCCGGATTTGGA
>JAJZOT010000216.1 GCA_021847855.1 Thermoplasmata archaeon
GCCGTTTACCATCTGGGTATTAGGTTAAATAAATCCCACATATCACCAAGCGAAATGTATGAAAAAAGAAAGGAGGTCAAAAAATGAAACTGGAAGGTTCTAAGGAAATAGCGAAGGATTTCGACTCTGTCTGGGCTTTTGTCACAGATGCAAAAAACATGGCTGAATGCATGCCTGATGTAAAGGAGTACAAGATAGTGAATCCCACAACAATTGAGGCAAAGATCAAGGTCGGTGTGGGCTTCATCAAGGAAACTTTTGACAGCGTTGTGAAGTTTACTCCTGACAGGGACAACAAGAAGATACTTATCGCTATGGATGCAAAAACAAAAAGTAACAGTGCGAATGTGAAAATAGATGTTTCTGTCAATGGCGATTCTTCGAAGACCTCACTAAAATGGAACGTTGATGCAATAATGGCAGGCAGGCTAGCAAGCATTGGCCAGAGATACATATCAAAGGTTTCGGACAATATCATTGAAAAGGCCTTTGGGTGCATGGCAAGCAAGCTGAGCGCCTGAAAATTCTTTATTTATATTGATATCTTTTATAATTTCCTCTTCATTTAATTCTTATTTCATCCTTTGTTTGAACCAGTTTTCGAAGGATTAAAAAACGCAAAATTCTTAAGCATCCTACCTCATATAGCTGACAGGTAAAAATGACTGAAGACAACAGCTCTACACCGGTGAAGAATGAAGCACCAGAAAAGAAGAAAACTGGATTCTCCAAGAAATACCTTGTATTTCTGGCCATAATAATTTATCTTGGCTGGGGATTGATCAACACAGACGGGAATCTTATTCTTATCCTGTCACCACAGATAAACGCAGCTCTGCATTTGACCGATACTGAATATGGATATATCGTGTCGATCGGTTTCTTTGCAAGTTTCTTCCTGAGTCTTGTACTGGGACCGATTGCTGACCGTCTTGGAAGAAAGTTTGTCCTGCAGTTCACACTGCTTGGAACGGCTTTCTTTTCTGTTTTCCAGTACTTCATATACAATTTCGCGTCCTGGTTTGGTATCAGAATTGGGGCCGGTGCTTTCACTGGAGGGGAATGGGGCGCAGGCGGCACTGTCCTGACTGAGACCATAGGGAAAAGGTTCAGGGGCTTTGTTCTTTCAATAATGCAATCCGGATGGGTCTTCGGTTATGGTCTTGCCAGTCTCATAGCACTGGTGGTGCTCTCTGTTTATGGTACATCTGAGGGATGGAGAGTGGCTTTCCTGTTTGCTTTCCTTCCGGCGATACTTGTTCTTGTCTTCCGATACTACTTGAAAAACCCTGACAGATTCGATCACGTCCAGAAATTAAGGAAGGCAAAGAAAGAGGGCAAGCAGAAGGAGGTTGAAGAACTGGAAAAAATTTATCCCGTTGATGCTGACAAAGCTGGCAAGCCGACATATAAACAGCTTTTCAGCAGGGATCTTATAAGAATCACGATTGTGCTTGCATTCTGGAATTTCATAACGACCGGTATTGCAATCACAAGCAACGCATTCCAGCCAACATACTTTGAATTCGTCAGGAATTTCCCTGTTACCCAGGTTGTAACACTCTTTACGCTTGTATCATTCGCAGGAATAATCGGATATATAGCCAACGGGATTTTGAATGACATAATAGGCGCAAAGCATTCTATCATAATATTCGCAACGCTTGAAGCAATCAGCCTTTATCTTGTGACCTTTGACTCTGGGCACAGTTTTACTGCACTGGCTGTTTTTTACGTTATGTTTTTCTTCACAGAAAACGGGCAGTTTGCGGGACTGATCAGAATGAATACAGAATCTTTTCCGACCAGGACAAGAGCAACCGGAGCAATCTGGGCAGCGGCTTTCTGGAGTTTAGGACAGGCCGTATGGACACTTATATTTGGACAGGCTCTTTCCTCAATGTCATTCAATGCAGCCTGGCTGTATCTTGAGATCATACCTGAGTTCATAGCAATAGTGATTTTCTTCTTCGCAATGAAGAACACACCACCGAGGAAGGAGCTGGAAGAGATCAGCGTTTGATGACACATCCAGATATTTCCTAATGCCTTATTTTTTTTAATTTTTTATAAATTAATATCATTTTTATGATAGATTTATTTTGATTATCACTTGATAACAACGGACTGGATTCAGTGTGCAAAGAATTATAATTCACAGAATTATCAAGAACTATGCAGATGAAAGAAACGACGAAGGAACTGTTAGGTTCAGTAAAAAAGTGTAAGGTATATGACCTGGGCCAGCCATACTGGAAAACTATGCCAGTACACCCTGCAGACCCGCCATTTTCATATTTCCTCTATCGTTACCATGAGCACACAAAGGAACTTTTCAAGAATGTTGCACCAGAATTTGCAGACTCAATCGGCTATGTTACAACGAGCATGCACGCAGGTACTCACTTCGACCTTCCAATCCACATGTCCCGATCGCTAAAGGTGAGAGGTGTTGATATAACAAAATATGAGAGGGATGACGGTTACCATGATCTCCCGGAACCGCTTTTCAGCGCCGAAAGTGTTCCGCCCATTGTTGTCAACGCGAAATTGCTCGATGTTCCTGCCTCAAAAGGGCTCGATATCCTTCCTGAAAGGTACCAGATCTCAGCTGATGATCTACAGAAGGCGATGGAGTTTGCCGGTTTAAGCATTGAAGAAGGTGACGCCATTCTTGTCAGAACAGGCTATTCGAGGTTCTTTGAAACCGACAGCGACGCATACCTGCATAAATTTGCCGGCCTCGGACCTGAATCCGCAAAGTGGCTGGCAGGCAAGAAACCAAGGCTTGTCGGTATTGACAATCTTGCTGCTGGCGTACCGATACCATTCGAGGTGCACAACATCATACTCACCGATAATGGTATATTTCTGATGAAAAGCCTTAAGCTTGAGGATCTTTCAAAGGACAGAGTGTATTCTTCCCTCCTTATGGTATCTCCACTCAAAATAAAAGGAGCGGAGGCATCCCTTGTGAGGCCAATCGCTCTTGCATAAATGGTAAAAAACCTATAAACAACTGAAAAATTATAAACTTCAGATCCCTTACTAATATGAATAATATGCAAGAATCAACTGGAAAAAAACATATCGGGGAGAAGTTCTGGGTCAGTCCGTATAATGATGAATCCATTTTGGATCGCAGTATAAGGCTGCCCGAGAAAATTTCCATTCACGATGTAACATTGCGCGATGGCGAGCAGACACCCGGAATAGTTTTCAACAAGCAGGACAAAATCGATATTTCACAAAAACTGAGCGATGCCGGAGTCCAGAGAATTGAGGTTGGAATGCCTGTCATATCAGCTGAGGAAAAGGACGCAATCAAGACAATAACATCAATGGGACTGAAATCTAAGATATTCACGCTTTGCCGTCTTATCAAGAAAGATATAGATGAATCCGCGTCCGTTGGAATCGACGGTATAGTGCTGGAAACGCCACTTGGTGTTCCAAAAAGAAAGCAGCTGGGCTGGGATATGGAAAAAGCACTCAGCTTAACGCAGGAAATGATTGATCATGCTAAATCCTACGGCCTCTTTGTTTCTTCCTTTGGCGTTGATACTACCAGAGCTGATGTCAAGGATGTCATGGACTTTGCATCCCTAGCACAGAACTCAAAGGTTGATTCGCTTTCGATCGTTGACACGTTTGGATGCATCAGCTATGAAGGCATGGGATATCTGGTTGACAATATCAGGTCTGTCTTCAAAAGGCCACTTGAGGTCCATACACACAATGACTTTGGCCTTGCGGTGGCAGTTTCTTTTGCAGCTGTCGTTCATGGTGCATCAACAGTTCATGTTGCAGTTAACGGTATAGGAGAAAGGACTGGAAATGCATCCCTGGATGAGATCCACATGGGCTTGAAGTACCTTTATCACCTGGATTCAGGGCTTAAGGAGGAAAAACTTGTGGAACTTTCCAGACTCGTGGAGGAACGCAGTAAGTTCAGGACTCCGGATAACAAACCTTTTGTTGGAAGAAGGGCCTTTGGCAGGGAAAGCGGTATATCTGTTGCAGGTTGGGCAAACTATAATCTCGGTTCTGAACCTGTGCTTCCGGATCTAGTTGGAAACCGGCATGAGGTTGTAATCGGCAAGAAGAGCGGAAAGGGTTCAATAAGGTATAAGTTACTGGAGCTT
>JAJZOT010000217.1 GCA_021847855.1 Thermoplasmata archaeon
TAAAGGCGGGAGAGTTTACCCCTGCCATATCTTACTTCAATTCTGCTACAAGGATTTTCAGGCAATTTTCAGATGCTTTTTACTACAAGGGAGTTGCTTTGTACTTCAAGGGTAAGTTGACCTCTTCTATTAGGGCTCTCAATAAATCGATCAGGAATTATAACAGTTTCCCGGATGCATATATATTCAAAGGTAATGCTCATCTTTACCTGAGCGAATACGAAGATGCAGATTCATGCTATGACAGGGCCATTGAACTTCAACCAGATTTGTTCATAGCTTATCTTAACAGAGGACAGTCCAGGTATTTCCAGAATAAATTAAACGAAGCTCTCAAGGATTATGCAACGTGCCTGGAAATCGACCCAAATGCTTTTTCCGCATATTTCCTTCAAGGAAACGCACTCTTTGCGTCAGGTAAGCTAGAAGAAAGCTTATCAAGCTATGACACGGCAATAGACCTGAATGGTGAGCATGCGTTTGCATACAACAATAGAGGATATGTAAAATACAGCCTTGAAAGATACGAGGAAGCCATTGACGATTATACTAATGCTCTTCAAATTAAAGCAAACTTTATTCGGGCTAGAATTAACCGGGCAGTTGCCTATCACAAAATTGGTTTCAACGAAGCAGCGCAGGTCGATTACAACACCATAAAGCTTGAGCGGCCAGATCTCGAAAGAGTGATAAAATCCATTGGTTCCGGTTCCTGAAAAAACATCATTAGAATATTATTTTAATAAGGCTAGTCTCCAATATGCAGCAGGGTTAGTGCCGTTAATACGATATTCTTTGTAACTAATATAGGAGTATAGAAAGATATATAAGGTAAAACGATAGTATGTTTTGACGCAAAATGACGCTTCTGGGTCTTGAACAACTGATCCCTCAAATTGTTATTGCGTCCGTATTATCAATTGTTTTTGTTTACTCATTTGATCCCAGAAAGCGGAAAGAAACTGCCAGAAGGAATGGGCTCAGGGCTCCAGGAATTCCTGCTGTTAAGGAGGGCATTGACGAACCTGATCTTGCAAGTATACCCCCGTCGCCCACATCAGTAAAGAGGGAGATCGCTGTTGCTAACATAAATCACGAACTGAACAATAAACTATCAAAGGATGAACGGCTCCTTCTTGAAGAATTCCTGCTTTTTGCAGTTATCTGGATAGGTTTTTTCCTTTTGTTCTCTAGCCCTTATATAGATTATGTCTTGATCCTGAATAATTTCGTGCTATTGAATTTTGTAAAGTATGAATACTACGTTATAGTTCCGACTGTCGTAATATCAGGTATAGCGATTATATCCTTTGTCATGTTAAGGGCGGGTACCACCCTCATAAAGAAGGTCATTATAATTATCAGCATTCCAGTTGTAATTGTTTTACTTACCTTTCTGCCTGCGCTCTCTTCGTCTGGGCTTTTCGGGCACCTTTCATCGATACTTACAACATACTTAATAATAGCAGCGCTGGTTGTGAGTGGTGTCCTTTTCGCGTGGTATCTTAAAACCAGGATTACTGTTCTTGTATCTTTGGTAACATCTTCTATTTCCTATGCCTTGCTTGTACTGATTCTCCTGGGAAAGCACATTTTTTATTCTGTTTTGCCCTTTATAATATATGGCCACCTTTAGTCAAAATTTACCTAAACTACCCGATGAAAACGCACAACAGGCTACACTGAGCACCTTCATGTTAAGTGTACTAATTATACATAAACGTTTAATAATAGATCACATTTGTTTATTAGTCATGTGGCCGTGATAATGCATGCAACCTAAGATATTCGGGCTTGTAGACGACAAATTACCTGTTATTTCCAATGGTAATCTTGCCTTGAGTGAATATTACTGGGAGATGTTCCCTAACAACAGAACCTCAATGAATAATGACGTCAGCGATTCATATGAACTGAAATTTATTACAAAAACTGGTTCAACTGCACTGCTCGTCTTTAATGCATCTGAAATGGGGGAGGTTGTCAGAATCATAGCTACAGCTGCAGTAGTTAGGGACATGAGCAACTCAAGATATGCCTGCGTTCTGGCAAGTTCCTTTGGATACAAGGAAAAGGTTCTGGCTAAGTCACTTTCTGTCTATCTTGTAAACACAATAGATTATATCCGGGTTGATGGAACTGTGCATCAAATCAAGAACGACAAGTTACCATTCAAGGCCGAGAAGAAACAGGATGAGCATCCAAAGAAGAGACAGAAAATGGAAATAATGAAGGACGTTCTACATTTCATACATGGTAGCGATTGTACTGGAATAACAAGCATCATTTACAAATGCAACCTTAACTACAACACTGCCCTGAAAATGATTGATGAGTTGATCAAAAAGGATTATCTGAAAGTCGAGACGATTGAAAATAGAAAGACATTTATTGTGACTAACAAGGGTGAATCCTTCCTCGAAGCCATTGCTAGTTTTGAAATTTAGTTTAATTGGATAATTGAAATGAAACAGGGATGGTGACAAATTTGCATTCCATTTCGGTAATTCAGGAGGGCCTGATTCTAACAGTGCTGCTTTCACTTCCATTAATAGCATATACCCTCAATAGAGGAATAACAAGGCATCTTGATCTAATCTCAAAGAAACTCAATGCTTTGCAGAGAATCAGGCTGCTTGAATTGGCCCGTGAACTGCTCATATTTTTTGGAACCAGCAAGGCAAGCGATTCAGTAATGAAAATGATTAACAATATCGAAAAGAACGGAAATGAAGCCGATTTTGGCCTGGCTGCGGCAGAGGCGATCCCTGACATTGAGCATCTCAACAAATCTCTTTCAGATCTTCTGGATCCAACAATAAGTATGTCAAAGATCAGGGCTGTCACGAAATATCTTTTATTGCTTGTACTGGTTGATGGAATAATACTGTCATCTATCGTTTTGCTGATTTTTATCACCAATCAGAGTCTGGTAATGGCCTACCTTTATACTTTTTTGGAGTACATTGATCTCGGATGGGCATTTGTATTCTCTTTAGTTTTCCTGTTTATTTCATTTCAAATATCCAGCCTTGAAAAGCGTAAACTTTCTTCTTTACTGGCCACGGACCAATGATTCCGCGGGAAAAAAAGCAGATTTATGCTTAATTGTCTCATTTGTGCGCGCATTCTTCAAGGTTGCTAAAAACCGGTTTAAACCCATTGATTATGGCCCCGGTTGAAATTGGTACAACGATGTACCACAATGCCTATACCTAAACAAAGGGTAAGTAAATGTGAAAACTAAATCTAAGATAATAATTAGCGTAATAGTCGTAATTGCATTGATTGCTGGCGGATTCACCTACCTGAATTACTCGAATAGCAACACAGGCAAGGTCAGTGTCTACGTGGAGGATGCGCCCATATTCAACGTGTCTGCAGTATATATTACATTCACGAATGTTTCGCTTCATAACACATCTTCTGGCTGGCACACCTACACTCTTACAACTACTACGGTTAATATCCTTGGTCTAACCACGACAAATGCTTCGCTCCTGAGCTCCTTTTCAATAAAGGCTGGGAATTATACGATGATTAGGCTGTACATCACTTCCATCAACGTAAAAATAGCTGGCCTTAATGTGTCATTTACCCTTGCATCTCCTGACGCATTCATCAACCATCCATTCTCAGTTTCAGCACATTCAACGACTGGTTTGGATATTGAATTCAACCTAAGCCAGGACCTCAACATAAATTCTAGGATGTTTACCCCAAGCATAGGTGTGGTTGTGAGCTGATAGTAATCATATAATTCAATGATGTGGTATCTGTCTACACCTAAAGGGCGTTGGCTTTTGGTGGTATCTATACAATTGATAACATTTTCTTTATCATGCGTTATGACACTCGATCTACAATAAATAGTCGGGCATTCAAAGGATACATCCTTTTATAACGCCCGTCAATTTTTTTTAATCTATATTTCCCCTATTGATTATTGTCCCCCCAGACTCCCCTCAATATTACATTCAATATATTAATATCCTAATTAGCCAATCGTCTCCAACTATTCAAGGGGCAGACTAAAAACCTCTCGCTCACAAATGTTAAGATATTTTATTTGGATTTTTAATCGTCTAAAATGTGCCGCTTAGCCGCAAAGCCTAATTTACTCTTCTATAATTAT
>JAJZOT010000218.1 GCA_021847855.1 Thermoplasmata archaeon
TTATAGCCAGTGCTATAATTACAAGGAAAGCTATTATTATAATATTGTTGTAGTAGGAAGGTTTCGGAATTGCTATTATTGAGTATACAAATGCAATCGCTGCTGCAATAGATATCCATCTACCGCCGTGGAATTTTAGGTACCTGGCAAATGAACTGAGATTCTCCCTCTTGGATGAGTAAAAAAATGTCCATGTTGAAACAAGGAAGCCTGCGATAGATATTGCAACAAAAACTGGAGCAATGTAAACTACGTATGGAAAATTATAGAAAAACAGGGCCACTGATAGCGAAAAAACAAACTTTGAGGAATGGGTGAAGTACGAGCCTGCGCCAACATGCTTTCCGTCATCTAATATTCTAACGCCAAAGATAGCGGTAGATATTGAAAGCATCAAAAGGAGGGTAGGAAGCAGGAATGATCCAATATTCTTGTAATGGAAAAATGAGCCGATGAGGGACAGTAAAAGTGTTAGAAAGAGGTATTCATATATTGTAACTGCCAGGATGACTTTAGCAAAGATTCCTGAAATTATCAATCCTAATATCTGAAGAATCCTGCCGACGTAAGCAATGATCAGTGGAAGAAGCAAAAAGCTCAGGATGTCTGATACCAGATACAGCTTGGATACGGACGTGATCAGATCCGGAAGAATTATTGACAGCACAACAATTGAGATGGCATATTTGGCGGTGGCGGAAACTGCACTTCTTAATTTGCTGACCATCTTGAAGGTCAATCCTCTGAACAGATGATAATTTTTGCGTTTGGTACGGAGGATGCAAGGCCTCTTAAATATCTCTCGTAATCGGATCTGCCTACCGGTTTATGCCCGTAGAAAGAACGCTCGAAGCTCTCAAGCACAATTTCAAGCTGCGTTGACACAGATGGATCAGAAACCTTAATAATCTTCTCAATTAACTCCCTCGGCGTTGTACTGTCTTTAACCGAACTGTTTTCGTCCATGAAATTCATGTGGAAAAATTTCCTGATGTCATCTGAATAATCCACCGACCTGAACCATTTGGTATCAGTCATTCGCCCATTGGCTGCCTTGACCATGGTGCATCGATCTGAGAATGTCAGGGAGTATTCACCATCGCTGTTCCTGCTCAGATTCATAGGTATAACCAGTTCAGACTTTTCTGGAACCTTAACTGATATTGGTATGTCAAGAGCCCAGATGAGGGGCAGGTCTTCCTTTATATCTGGCAAAATTAACTGCTTTCTTTCACCCCACCCCTGAATGGATGATATCTTCTCATGATTTTCAAGCGGTAGCTGTGACCCCGGATTCATGGTTTTATTGTTATCTGGTGCGATATCAGGCTGCAACTCAACTTCAAGAACCTCTTCTTCCTTCTTTTTCTCAGAAGAATTCGATTTACGATTCTGCTGTCGAAGTACTGTTACAGCGAGCACCACAGATACAACTGCAATTATTGCAATTATAATATACGGATTTAGAACAAACGGTATTATCTTCTGTATTGTGTTCCCGCCGTTTGAGGAGCCGGTTCCGCTGCCCTTACCATTTCCTGCCCCCGGACTGCCGGTACCAGTTCCCTTTCCCCCGCCTCCGCCTCCTCCGAAAGGATTGAGGGAACTAAGGTTAAGGTTGAATTTTGGAAACGAAAAATTGAGAAAAGATAAATTTAACTTTGGGAAATTAAAAGATGGAAAATGAAAATTACCGCTGAAGTTTAAAGAAAAAGGCCAACCGGAAAAGCCACCGAATCCGCTGAAGCCGCCAAAACCTGATCCACCGTTGCCATTTCCACCATTGCCGTTACTGCCCGTTCCTCCGCTTCCCGGGCTGCCTGTCCCGGAATTTCCTGATCCTCCCGGTGTACTTGTGTTATTATTACCTGTCGTAATCTGCTGGAAGGACTGAACCGAGGAAGCTACGAGCCAGCCCAGCAAAACGATTATAACAACAAGAATGACCAGGCTCTTCTTCTGCATGCCAATTAAATATTATATCACTGTTAATAAGTATATCCCTGAGATTTATATAGTCATAATCTTGACAGGTATTGATTTATCAACGAGAGCATTGCCGCCGGGATCTTATTGAATAATAATGTCCTCTAATAACTCTCTAACCCCGCCTCCAACGAATCTATTCACCAGAGATGGTCTCGGTGTGAGATTTTTAATAGGTCCCCCAACTTTTAGCTTAGTCCTGATATAATTGATAGCATCTTCGACACCGCCTATTTCGTCTATGAGATTGTATTCTATGGCCTTCTTTGCAGAAAAAATGTCTCCGTTTATAATTTCCCCAATCTTTTCTGGCCCAATTTTTCTTTTCAGTATTATGTCGTTTCTGAATCCCTCGAAAACGTCCTGGAGCATCTCTGTCATATGTGCTTTCTGCTGGTCTGTCCTCTCTTCAAAAGGCGAGGTCATGCTTTTATATTCACCTATCTTTGTGATATCAACCTTGATACCAAGTCGTTCGAGGAACTGCTTGAAAGATGGGAGAATACTTATTATTCCAATCGAACCCACAAGTGATGTTCGCAATGCAAAGATTCTGGTTGTTGAAGCTGCTGTCCAGTAGGCACCGCTTGCACCCAACCCTGTTATGACCGATATTACGGGTTTTTTCTCCGAAAGGTTCTGAATTTTATGAGAGATTATCTCTGAAGCTGTTGCACCACCGCCTGGAGAATTGATTACAAGAAGCAGTGCTCTATATTTTTTCTTCGCGGATATATAATCCAGTGCTGGAGAAATTCTGGCAGCCAATCTGTCGCTAATATTTCCTGTAAAGTCAATTCTTGCTATTGCCATAGATACTGTAGAACCAGATTATTAATATCCTCTTTGCATTCTTATGCGTGGAAGGACAATTGGTGCGGCTTTCAGTTTCGGATATTGGGGGCATTGCATTGAAGTCTTTCTGTTCACGGTGTTTCTGGCTAAAGAAAAAAACAAAAAATCAACTGCCCTACAGGGTTCCACCTCCTGGAATTTTTGCAAATATAGAGAGTTACATGAAGAAAATTGTTGTCAACAGAGTTAAGAATCATACTGTTGGGGATTTTATAAAAGAACTCGAAAACACTGAAAAATTAGTAAATAGTGATAATAAAACCTATGAGAAATTTTTTCCGGAACTTAACTGTTATATTTCTGGAATGCCGGATTCGATTTTCTCGAATATTGACAACAGTTTTTCAATTGCAGAATTCAAGGCTGCAAGATTCACCTCTGCCCAAATGGATATGATAAATCAATATGAATTGCAGCTTCAGGCTTATGCAATGTTGGTTCGGGATTACCAGATAAAGCCTATTAGCAAGTTGCTTCTCGTCTATTTTGAACCTCATATTTCAGATTCGGACATTGATGTCAGATCGCAAGAAGGTAATACGATCAGTCTTGATTTCAGTCCGTTCGTGCATTCCGTTAAGCAAAATGACTTCGAGGTGTACTCACTCATTAAAACGGCAGTTTCAATAATACAAAGCGATGAGCCACCTCAGCCCAGCATATCATGCAGGGATTGTAATTCGCTTAACAACATCATTAAGAATTTTTAGGAAGTTCGTCAATCGCCGAGTCATTAAAACTATATATTATAACCCTATTTGCATTAGAATGTTAGGAATATATGACATTTCTGAGACAGAAAAGCAATTCGTCATTTCACGAAGGATAGGAACAAATATCCTTGAAAGCGATGTGTATCAGAATTTAATATCTAAAAATCAAAAGCTTGCTGAAAGATTCTTCTCTTCGATTGCGGAATCGATAAAACTTCTCGGTCCAGATGATATAGAAATTGTATCAGATCCAGATAAAACACTCAAGAAAATCACTTCAGATTTGGTTGATCAGGGTAAGTTCATAAAACTCAGTGAAAGATTCCCTGATTCATATCTCTACAGAAGCGATCCGAATGATGTCGCGAGATCCGAAAAGGATACTTATATCTGCACGTCCGCTGATTCTTCTAATGTTGGCCCTACCAACAACTGGATGAATTCAGATGTGGCAAAGGGAAAGTTATTTCCTCTCCTTCTAGACTCCTATCGCGGTAGGAAAATGTTTGTTGTTCCATACTGGCTTGGACCGTATGGATCCGAATATGGACAGGCAGGTATCGAAGTTACGGATA
>JAJZOT010000219.1 GCA_021847855.1 Thermoplasmata archaeon
ACCATCCATGACGTTTTCTTGTATACTCCAGTGAAAGCTGTCATTGGATCTGGTGACGGTATCTTTTCACACGCATCGAATTTCTCATCTACAGTCTTTACAGCCTCAGACTTTATTTTTTCCAGAAGCTTGTCATCAGCGTAGTCCATCTTTATGAGTATTTTCTCAGCAACTACAATCGGGTCTTTCTCGCTTCCCTCTGTAACATCATCCTTTCTGTATTTGGATGGATCATCAGATGTTGAATGTGGTCCCATTCTGTAGCTGAGTGCATCGATCAATGTGGGACCCTTACCTGCTCTTGCATTACGCATTGCTTCCTTGCATGTTTTGTAAACCTCTTCAAAATTCATTCCGTCCACCTTGACTCCGGGCATTCCGTAAGCAGCTGCCTTCTGGGATATCTCAACCAGTGTCTGCCGCTCTACGGGAAGTGAAATGGCCCATCCATTGTTTTCACACAGGAAAATAACCGGCAGTTTGAATACGGCAGCCATGTTCATAGCTGCATGGAAATCAGGTGTCGAAGATGCGCCGTCTCCGAATGTCGTGAGAACAAGATTCTTCATCTTTCTATATTTAAGGGCATACGCGGCTCCAGTCGCAGGTGGAAGATTTGAGGCTACTGGACTTTGAACGGACATAAAATTGAACTGCTTGTTTGAAAAGTGACTAGGCATCTGCCTCCCCTTGGCAGTATCAGCACTATTTCCCATAATCTGGTTTATTATTGCCTCCATTGGAACACCCCTGTGAAGCATGAGCGGAACATCCCTGTAATATCCATAGACTAGATCATCCTTCTCCAGTGCCATGGAAGCTCCAATCTGGAGGGCCTCCTGTCCCATAGTTGGTGTATAAAAGCCAACTCTTCCCTGCCTCTGAGCACTCACGATCTTCTTGTCAAGCGTCCTGGATATAACCATGGCCGCGAACGCCCTGATGAATAATGGTTTATCCGACGATTTCTTTTCCTTTTTTTCCTGCTCCATTTTCAATCCTCCTGCTAACCCAAGCCTCTGCTGCCCTGTATGATGACCTTACCAGCGGTCCAGATGCGACGTACTGGAAACCAATCTCATACCCAATCTCTTCAAACATCTTAAATCTCGATGCTGGACAGTATTCAACAACCTCAATCTGTTTTTTTGAAGGTCTGAGATACTGTCCTATAGTGACTATATCAACTCCGGAACCCCTGAGGTCACGGAGGGTTTCTGTCACTTCTTGATCAGACTCCCCTAACCCCAGCATGATTGATGATTTTGTGATCTGATCGGGGTTGGAATCTTTTATATATCTAAGCACGGAAAGAGACTGATCGTATCCTGCCCTTGGATCCCGTACGGATCCAGTCAGCCGCCTTACAGTTTCAATGTTATGTGAAATAACCTCAGGTCTCGTTTCTGCGATCAATTCAATCAGTTCTATCCTGCCCTGGAAATCCGGGATAAGCGATTCAACCTTGACGCCTATCGCTTTAACCTCCTTAATTACTCTGGCAAAATGAGAAGCACCCTGATCAGGAAGATCATCCCTGTCCACAGATGTAATTACTGCGAATTTGAGACCCATTTCCTTTACAGACTCAGCGACCTTCAACGGTTCATCTGGATCAAGTGGCATCATGTTTCCATGCGTTACAGAACAGAACCTGCATCCCCTAGAGCAATTACCCCCCATGACCATGAATGTTGCTGTTCCAGAGTCCCAGCATTCAGCGATGTTAGGACATCTCGCCTCTTCGCATACAGTGAAGAGAGATCTTTCTCTTAGCGAGCCCCTGATTTTGTTGTAATTCGGACCTGAAGGTATGCTGACCTTTACATAGTCTGGTCTCACGTAACTGTATATTCGCATGGTTCATAAATATCATTTCTTTGAAATTTGGGAATTATAATATTAACCATTAAGGTGCATGGATTCAAAGCCATAAACCATTGAATTTTCAATTGGTATTGTCCTGGACTGATCTATCTCAATCCTTTGAAATTTATCTAAGAGTCCTTCGAGTGCTATGCCTGCTTCCAGCCTCGCAAGGGGAGCGCCTATGCACATGTGGACACCGTTTCCAAAGGCAAGATGCCTGTTATCCTTTCTGCCAGGAATGAAAGAATCTGGGTCTTCAAAAAAGGATTCATCCCTGTTTGCAGAACCAATGTATACAAATATCTGGTCACCTCTTTTTAACCTGATATCGTCAATTTCAGTATCGTCTCTGACAAATCTGTGTGGCAGGTACTGGATTGGGGAATAGAATCTCAGGGATTCCTCAACAAACTCACTGATCCTATTTCTGTTCTCTCTTAACGTATTCTGTATGTCCTGATAATCGCTTAATATTCGGAGCATGTTGCCGATAAGGTTTGTTGTCGTCTCATTGCCACCTATTATCAGAAGCATAACATATTCGATCTTTTCCTTCATGCTGAGAGGAGTTCCATGGAAACGACCTTTGTTGATGAACGACAGCAGACTATCCCCATCATTTTTTTGAAGAAGTGTTGCGAGCACTGAGACCATTCTTTGGTTCAGTTCCATGAAACCTGGACCTGTCCTGTTACCTATGATGAAATCTGACCATTCCTTGAAACCGGGTCTTTTATCCTCTGGAATACCAAGCATTTCTGATATTACAGTCACTGGAAGGTTAACAGCATATTCTGATATCAGATCGGAATTTCTGTCAAGTCTGGAAAGAATGTTTGATGATGTCTCATTGATTGAATCTTTCATTCTTGAAATAGTTGATGGCATAAATTGATGGGCAGTTATATTCCTCATTTCCTTGTGATCAGGATTGTCCATGGTGATGAAACTTATACCTCCAGCGGAATATGATTCCTGATTGTGAATGCTTCTGGGATCAGATGAGAATAGTTCGTCATTAGCAAGTATGTACCTTACATGTTCATATGAAAATGATTTCCAGACGCCTTCTGTATTATCAAAAACTGTGCCTCCCTTCTTTCTCATTTCACCATAATACTGGAAGATCATATCTTTTTCCGAAAGATTTACCACACTGCTTTAGTGCAATTCAGGAAATAAACATACCATATTTCTTTGAAATGAAATACATGCAAAATTTGTCTATCTACCTGATATGTTATATGCAAATAATTTAACCTGATGAAGAAATTACAGATATGCAAGTTGATTGCAGGAATTGATAAGATATGCCTTATAACATTATTGTTTGTGTAAAAGTGATACCGGATATAGAACAGATAAGGGCCGATGCAAATGGGTTGATCGATACCAAGAACATACCGCTGCGTATTGAGACTTTAAGTGAGAATTCGGTCGAGGAGGCTGTCAGACTCAAGGAAAAATATGGCGGAAAGGTAACAGCACTTATATTCGGAACTCAGGAATCAGTTCCAGTTATGAAAAAAGCTTACGCAATGGGGGTAGATGATGGGCTCGTAATTACGGGTTACAAGGGCAATAACCCGATGTTCACTGCAAAGGTATTATCAGAAAAAATAAAAAAAATGCCGCATGATATAATTATTCTTGGGAATCAGTCAGCCGATTCATACACCGGCCTCCTGCCAGGAAACCTTGCGGGTCTTTTAGGTTATAATGTAATTGGCAATGCAGTAAAAATAGAGGTTGCGGATAGAAGGATAAAGGTTAAGAAATTACTTGAAAACAAGAATGTTCTAGTTGAGAGTGATCTGCCAGCGGTTATTTCTGTGGCCCAGGAGATAAACGAGCCAAGGCTGCCACCAGTTATGCAGATAATGGCAGCAGGCAGAAAACAGATACCTGTCGAAGCAGTGAGTTTGAATACTGGTGAATATACTAAGATTATATCAAATACGGCACCAAAGAGCGAGAGAAAGAAGAAAATTTTCGAAAAACCTGATGAGGGGATCGCAGAGGTAGTTAAGGTCTTAAAGGAGGAGATAAGATGAATTTTATTGCTTTCTCTGACGAACAGCAACTTCTGCTTCCGATTATTTCACTTTTGAGAAAAAATGGGACTGTTGATGTTATCACACAGGGAGATTCAGCAAAATCTTTGGAAAAAAGCGGTGCAAGAAAGATTTTCCTGGTTGAAGATTCTAACAGGACAGATTCCGTTGCTGATCTTATAGCAGAGAAAATGAAGGCTTT
>JAJZOT010000220.1 GCA_021847855.1 Thermoplasmata archaeon
GGTATGTGGAAAGGTTCAACAGGGACGATATTGAGAAAATGTACACCCTGATGAATATAGCACAGTACGGAAGGAAGATAGAATACATGGAAAGCGAGATCACCCCATACTCTGCAGGACACATACCCGGTTCAACCATGTGGAAATTCGTGAACAGCCAGGAACTCATGGTCACAGGGGATCTTTACACAAGAGATTCAAAACTTCTAACAGGTGCAAAGCCCCAGAAGGCAGAAAACCTCATTGTGGAGAGTACCTATGCGGGAAAGAATCACGAGGATAGGGAAGAGGTAAGGAAGAGGCTCAGGGAGAGAGTTGGGGAAATAGTGGAACATGGCGGGAAGGTCATAATACCATCCTTTGCCATGGGAAGGCTACAGGAACTTGTCATGTCCCTGGCAGATCTTCCATACAGGATAGCCACTGACGGCATGGGAAATCTCATAACAAGCATATACCTCAACACTCCTGGATATCTCAGATCAGAGAAGGAATTCCGGAAAGCTGTGGGAAGGATAAAGGAGATCAGGGGCAGGAAGATGAGAGAAAATATTGACAATATAGATGTCATAATATCCACTTCCGGAATGCTTGATGGAGGCCCTGTTCTTTCATACATTGAGAAATTTGTGAATGATCCAAAGAGCGCCATATTCATGACAGGATACCAGGCAGAGAACACAAACGGCAGATCATTAATGGAGAAGGGAACAATCAATATTTCAGGGATGGAAGTCAAGCCTGAGATGCAGGTCGAGTTCTTTGATATGTCTGCCCATGCAGGTCATGACGATCTTGTGAAGTTCATAAAAGACTGTTCACCCAATAACGTGATTCTGTGCCATGGGGAGAACAGGGAAGCACTCCTTGAGGATCTGGCAAACTATAACGTGATTCTTCCGTATAACGGAAAAGAATTCACCATCTAGTGAAACATATTTTTCACTTTAGATGCAAAGGATCATGTTGTAAGACTCATCTTGGGAAATCATAGAATATACTGAATTAGAGAAAAATAGTGCGTATGAGGTCATGGCATCTTGTTATACTCCCTTTTATACATCTGCACCAGATCAGGATGCTCATTGATGAATAGTGCATTGGGCAGGGAAGACATATCCCTGAAAAACAGGCTTCCTTTAGGCGTGTGCTCTCCAAGGTATGTCATTTCAAACTTCTTGCATAATGCTTTACCCTCAGGCGTATAAGCGTTTGCACAGATCTCGTCAACAAATATATTCCTGCCTGCAAGTTTCTCAATCACATCGAGGAAAGAACTGACCAATAAGTGAACAGCTTCGGTTCCTCTATACTCCTCCTTCATGGCTATGGACCTGAAATAGGCTTTATAGTGCCCCGGAAGATCAAACGAATTTATCTTCTCCTCTGAAATTTCATTCTCATACATTTTCCCAAATTTAACCTTGTGGTAATCGTCATCAAAAAGTGGAACAATGTGCCAGTAACCGATAATATTGTTTCCCGGATCAAGCAATATGCGCCATGTATATGGTTGATGAGAAAAGATAGGTGTCCATTGTGGAAGTGTTCCCTCATCTTCTTCCACCAGACCGGGCATGGAGTCATAATCCAGTTTTATCAGTGATTTGACCAAATCCTCTGGAGACATTCCTATTGCTTTCAGATCAGTGATATCTGCAACTCTCAGCTTGAACTCACTCTTGGTTTCTGTCTCAGTTCCTTCCAGTGGAAAATTGAGTTTGAAGGGATAGTTTGGATTGTTGGGATCGCGATACCAGATTCTTCTGGATTTATCATACCTGATCTCATGGATATTGAACCCCTTGACCGTTGATCCATTAAGGAGAACATCAATAATTGAGTATCCGGGAGTGATAAACGGATCGTTGACTTCATCATAGACAGCTCTTGAACCACTGATCACAGGATGTCCTCTTGTGTTATGGCCCCCAATCAGGCTGGCGGTGAGATCAATATATACCCTGAGGTTATGCACATGACCATTCAAAATAAGATCTGCACGGCTTTTTACCAGGTTTTCGGTATCAATTTGACTTGGGGGAACAATTGACTCAAATGGATGGTGGAAAAGCATTATGTTGAATACTCGCGCATCCTCAGGCATGTCTCCTCTCGCATCTGACTCTGCTGTAGCCCTTTCTAGTTGTGTCCTGCCTATGTATCCATAGTAGCTGTATTTCTTGGAGAATAAATAAGCTGAATTAAGGCTGATAAAGTTCACCTTGAAACTTTCATAGTTTGTGGAAACAAGTGAATATAGATATTCACTGTAAGTCTGATTCACTGATTGAAGAAACTTGTAATAATTTACCACCCCACTGGTCAGTTCAGATCTGTCAGCAGAGTTCTGGAATCTGCGTTCAACACGTTGAACACCATTAAGACCACGCTCTACCAGGTCATCCATGAGATCAGAATTTTCATATGTGTGCAATCCCCAGTGCAGATCATGATTGCCCGGGCAGAATATGATTTTTGAAACGTCGATTGAATTGGTTAAATTATCAGAGAATTCTTTCACAAGTTTGAATTGTTCTTCTGTGCCACCATATGTGAGATCACCAGTGATTGCAACATATGTTTCTGATTTTTCAAGCCCGGGAACCCTGTTCTTCAAATCAGAGAGCAATGATTGCTGGACTATCCCTGACTCAAAAGAATTTTCCTCAGATAAATGCAAATCAGAAAGATGAATGATCCTTATGGTCTTCATTAATAAATATAATAATCCAATAACATAATAACATTTGTATTGAAACAGTTCTAAGATGTCTTGCAGAATCAAGTTCTGCCACTAACAAATTGATTAAACTGATTAATTGTTGTGGACTTGTTTCCCTATTAGGATTGCTTACACTTTCTCCTTATTCTACTCTGGTTGATTCAGATGCCTGCTATGAGGAGGACTGCATCAAGTATGAACTGTATGGCGAATCCTGCAACAAAAAGCCCAAATATCCTTGTGATTGCCTTCATGGGCTTGTCTCCGATAGATCTGGAGATTGGTGTTGCATACGAAAAGAGGATGTAGACTATGATGAATATCACCACTACGGAAGCTATCGTTACGATTGCTGAAATCAGGCTCTGCCTTGAAAGTATTATGACCAGAGATATGGCCCCCGGACCTGCAAGCAATGGAGTGGCAAAGGGCACAATGCCAAGATCAGGATTCTTGAATGTTTTTCCCGTGGATTTGGGCCGGTCTCCTTCCCTGACCATCTCAATACCCATTATGAGCAGAATTATGCCTCCTGCTATCTGGATTGCAGAGAGAGATATGCCCATGAGGGACAGTATGATATTTCCGGTGATGGAGAAGAACACCAGAATGATTGTGCCATACACGAAAGCATCCTTTGCGGCAACCTTCTGCTCAGATACTGAATAATCCGAAGTCATGGTCAGGAACAGGACCATCGTTCCGAATGGATCTATCACTACAAATAGAGGAAAGAACACATCCACAAATCTCAGGAGAAAGTCTGCCACTGCTCTATTAATTGCGAGAATGTATAATATGTTTCCCGATTTTCATTAGTGTATTATTTGCATGATGAATTGTAATACTTTCCAGAAGCTATAGAAGAGACATAGCAGGAAATATCTAATTTTCTACCACAAGGATTCTGAGGCCTTTCCATCTTATCTTGTAACCTGCTTTCTCCAGTGTCTGTGCAACAGGTAGGCCCATGAATTCCAGATAATCCGTCATGGCTTCGCTGTCCGGATACAGATCCTTAAGATGTTTTGTTACTTTTTCCATTTCCATGCCAGATGGGATTTTATCCTTACCTGTACTCTGATCAATCTCCGCAGGAATTTTTCCTGTCTCCTTCCTGTATCTTCTTTCGAACTGATCTCTAAGGGAATACCAGTCCACAGAATCCCTGAAGCACAATGCACCCTTGGGGCATTTCTCTGTCCTGCCAATGATGCATAGTAATTCGACTTCCGTCCCGTTTTTGCGAATACTTGAAATTTCACCATGATCTTCAGAAAAATACCGTGGTGTTGTAAGCAGAATGTTTATCTTTGCTGAGTCGAGAGATATTGCATAATCCGGATATATGGTTCGCTTCCCTGATTGGAACGGTGGAGGATTGGTAACCACGAATGC
>JAJZOT010000221.1 GCA_021847855.1 Thermoplasmata archaeon
GGGTTTCAAAATGGTTTTTATTTCCATATTTGATTCGCCTTCCCATCAGCTTTCCGGAAATGAGACCATCACTTCGAGTTCACACTTTCGGGAAGATATGTATTAGATACCTATTGTTTGAATAAAACCTTATCTATAATAATGTATGGACTAATATGTTAAAGCATACAGCGACTATTGTACTGGCGAATTATCCTTAAATCGGAACATTTTTTGGAATAACATCTGAACACGAATGTGGCTGTCGCATGATCTTTATGGCCTTATGCATGCCCACAGACACCGATACTCCGTAAAGCCAACTGATTCTTGATTCATTCGGAAATTGACGTATAACCTGATGCAAAAGTATTAGCCTGTGACTAGGTTATAATTTGGAGCAAAATGTCAGAAGAGAAAAAACGTTCTCCGAATGACCAAAGATCAGATGTCTTCAACCAGACGTCAGGGGATTCTAGAAATGCGGCGGACAACCGCAGCAACCAGATGAATCCCAATAATCCGGCCTATAGATCTTTCCCTAGCAAGGGCAAAAAATAACCCTGCCCCCATTTTTGGAACAGAACTATTGGACATTCCCCGTTAACCCTGAGGTATCCATCCCCATAACATCAGCATAAACTGAAGTCCTAATAGAGGGTGAATGCGAATGCCACTTCTGAAGCATGGTTGCCGATACACCATTAAGCAGGCTTATTACCATAAGGTTCTGACTGATCCTGTGGGAATAAATTGAAGGCACACTATAAGGTCAGTACCATGTATGCGATGAGCAACACCGCTATCAGGAGTGTTACAATGCCCACCAATATCTCACCCAGCGAGGAAGGCTTGAACGTACCGGATTCAATGCTCTTTCTATTCCTGAGGAAGCTGCGCAGTGCCAGTATCTGCATGAGTCCTCCGGCTATGACGAGAACGATTCCAATCCCCGATGAAAGGTGATATGAGGTTGCAGGTGCACCTGGCACCAGTTCCTTGATTATTATTCCAAATTTGGCGACCACGAAACCCAGTGCAATTACGGTTATCCCGGTGCGAACCCACGCCAGGTAGGTTCTTTCGTTCGCCATATGATCAGTGACCCTGGATACCTTTTCCTCTTTCTTTTCCGTGATGGATCATAATTTCTGGCTATTTAAGGGGCAGGGCAGGAGCTATAATTCAGGGTTAGGTTTTCCACCAAAATCTGAGTATTTTATCAGGAGGGTACGCAATTCTTGATGCCGAATAGTGCAGAGTATTTAACTCAAAATACATAAGGAGGAGTTTTGTAAAGGTGATGATGACGTTTCCAGAGAAAGATGAGGAAGGTGAATCAGGCACGGATCACTATTCTTCGGCGGATGTCGCCAGTAACTATGAACGAACATGGGACAAAAATGTGCTAAACTCGAAAGCTTCTGAGAGGTTCTCAAAATTCACTGGTTACACGAAAGCCCATGGACATGTACTGGACTCGGGATGCGGTACAGGTCGATTTTGCCAATATTTTATAAATAGGGGTTACACAGTAACGGGAATAGATTCCTCCGAAGAAATGTTGAAAATAGCTGCTAAGAAGAACCCACAGTGCACATTTCTTAAGATGGATGTCCGTCACCTTGACTTTCCTGATCAAACCTTCGATGGAATCTGGAATGTTGCGGTCCTTTCTCACATAAATCATAAGGATCTCTCAAGAGTATTATCAGAATCAAGAAGGATTATGAAGAAGGACGCTGTCATTTTTCTGGCGACAAGGATTGGTGAAATGGATCTCATCAGGGATGAGGAATCCACTGAGGGAGGCAATTTTACTGTGAATTATTATACCTCTCTGACACTTTTCAAGGAACTTGGGAGGGCAGGATTCGCCATAACGGATTACTCTATCGAACCTGACGATTCCGGAAGACCATTTAATTATGGGTACATATATGCAAAGGCCCTATGATTGGGCCTTGTTTTGAAGTGCCATAGATTTTTTCTTTCGTTTAGGTGAGTAAAATTTGGGGTCATACATTACTGTTTATGGTAAATCTTAACGCCATTTATATATCGAACGACAGAGATCTTTCTTGAACTTGGGTTCCGCATGATAATCATTATCAATATAAGATGTTGAACCCCTATTTTACCGTGTTTTCCTAACATTGTCGAAAATTATGTATGTGCACATTCACGGATCCGGGGGTACGGCAGTCCCAGGCCTTTGAGAACATCTGAAGCTTCTCTGCTCTCTGATGATATATGCAGTTCTCTCTTTTCAATCGTGACAGGAACAACGTCCAGATAATTCAGGATCCTCCTTATACTGTCAATTGTCCTGACTGTAAGTTTTCCATTGTCCTCGAAAGCAGAAGCGATAATACGCACACAAACACATGAGCTCTTATCCGATCAGATTTCCTGTGGTATACCGGACGTATCTCGAGGTACGATTTGATGGTGCGGAATGATCGTTCAACCTGCCACTGTACCTTGTACCAGAGAACCTTCATTTCAATTTCATGGAAGCGAAAAGGATGTAGGACTCATGCAATAGAGTTGTTCGAATTAAAGTGAGATTATAACGACCAAAAAGGCATATCACAGTAAATGGGAAGAGTACGAAGAAGCTCTTGTCACCTACTATAGTTCCATTTCCAATGGTTCAACGACATCTAGTTTTTCCAGCTTATCCATTTCCCCTATTTGTGACATGTGGAGTCAAAGGTCAAACTCACACATTATGGGCAATTAACATTTTGGAGCATGAAAATTGTCTTGATTTCCCATATTTGGGACTGGCAAAATTTGGACAAGTTTCAATCTGCTTTCGAACATCCTTAAGGCATTTATACATGGGTGTACCAGTAGTATGGGTATCATTTTGCAGTAAGCTACCTCGATATTAAGTATCAGCATCGGTTATACCATTCGATTGCCTTGATGGAAGTAGAATTACAGTTCAGGGCACCTGCTGAATGGATAAAAATACTTGTGGAAACCCATTCGGCGAGGATTAAGATAAGGGATATCCGGAGAAGCAAGGAAGGAGTAAAGGATCTGGTGGAAATCTTTGCTCCTGCAGGCGATATCAAAGGACTTTCTTCAGGTCTTCTCAAAGAGACAGAAACAACGGAGGATCATCTTACCATGGTGGATGAAAACCATGCAACTGCAATAGTCAATGCGGGGCAATGTCCAATTTGCAGTGTAATCCTTAACTGGGACTTGTTTCTGGTAGAAGCTTACAGCACCGATTCTGGAGACATGATAATGCGATGGCTAGTCCCGGACGAGGCTACAGTTTCTGGATTCTTAGCGCGTCTGGATGAAGATGGGGTTAAGTTTGAACTGATCAAGAAGAGGAACCTTACCAAAAGGGGCGATATCACCTCAAGGCAAGAATATGTCGTAAAAACAGCCCTTGACCTTGGATTCTTTGACTATCCAAAGAAAGTGAATCTTGAAGGGCTTTCTAAGCGACTAAATGTTTCTTATGTGACACTTGCAGAGATCCTTAGGCGTGCTGAAAAGAATATTATCTCTTCTTACTTCAAGAAAAAATAGGAATAGTGGTTAAACCCTTTATTTCGGTGGCATTTGAAGATGCGCAGTATTTCAGAAAATATCTTTTCCACATCAGCCTTTTTCCGGAAAATTTTCCGAGTAAATCAAGAATTTCTTCGTGCCCATGACCCAGAATCATGATTATGCTTTTCCTGATCGTTAGATGAATACGGTGTAAATCTTCATCATTCCGAAAAACTTCTGGATTCCATTTCAGGATTGTTGCGATCCTGAACTTTTAAAATTCTGATTCAAAAACGTTTAGTCTGATCAGGTCTTCGCAGAGGTGTAGCGAATATGATCAATAATCGTCAGCGAAAGACTGAGTCTCACTTTTCTGGACTTTTCTCGTTGTTGCTACAAGAGCAATGTTTATCAGGTGAAGAGATACAGCTATAATGATAGAAACAAGGCCAATAATTGCACCAATCTTCCCTGCTATTCCGGTTACTGCACCGGAGAAACCAGTGAAAAACAGTATTACTCCCGCGTTAAGAAGATAATATTCTTTAGATACTGTCGACTTCATATGTGCACTGCTTCTTGTCAAGCCAGATGAAAACATGTA
>JAJZOT010000222.1 GCA_021847855.1 Thermoplasmata archaeon
AACGTATGGTAAGTGGAAGTCAGAAAAAAGATCATGATCGTGAGATTAATCGTGTTGTAACTCCCATCATCGGCTGAGTTAGAGGCAGTTGACAGAATTAGGAAAACTCGGAATGGACCGGTCGGGACTTGAACCCGAGGCCTCCTGCTTGCAAAGCAGGCGATCTACCGCTGATCTACCGGCCCATTCTTGGCACTGATTTTCGCGAGGTTTATAATTCTATTGCAAGATTTAGCTAAAAGCAAGACTATAAGAGAAAAAGCAAAAGAGAATACAAACCAAGAAACACAGTGGCACACTTTATGCAATTAAAGACTATTCGCAAATACTTTTGTTAATAAGTAGAAGAGTGAAGAAATTATACTTGAAGTGCCATCTCTACTTCCCGTTTCTCAGGTCCCTAACAATCAGAGGAATATCGTAGTTGTTATTCTCTACCACTTTATCTCCAACTGGTCGTCGCTTCAGGATGAGCCCGGTAGTTGAGACAAGAAAGAGGTAAGATGCCTTCTTTGTATCAACACCAAGGCACAGCCCTTTATCTGAAAATAGGTATTTAAGAGGCATTCGTTCGGAGTAGATCTTCATTTATAACATTTCCAATTAGAGAAGTATTTCTTGCATTTAACTCATTCGACACTTCACTTTACACTTATTCAAATCCAGTCAATGGGCTAAAGTTGTTTTTCAAGCTTGTTACCGATAAACTTAAAGACATTAGTCTTAGCCTGTATCAAAATATGATTATTGTCTCGCAAAGATTTTTCGTGCGCGGTTGAATAGTCAATCTTTAAAACGTCCATTTATTTATAGGACTGTTGATAAGAAGTGTGCCTGAAGATGAGAGGTACCTGAAACTATTGACAGGTACTGGCAAAATAGATCTCGCTTTCGTTACCCTTAATGATAAAATATACATGCTTTCTACAGGAAGCAGTAGATGGCCCGCAAATTTACTGAGGAGCAGGAAGGCTGCTCTTCTTCTCGGTGGGAAAAAGTTCAGCGGAAGAGCCTCGCTTGTAACCGACCCTCAAATGAAGGAAAAACTAAATGCCCTTTTTAGGACTCGTTATGGTGATAAAAACTTCAGCAGGTGGTTTGATCACACCTCAAGATTGATTGAAGTGGATTTTGGCAATAAAAAGGAAGAATCCAGTGATTCGTATTTCGAATGGCTGAAAGAGGAATTCGAGTCAATATCCTCCGATTATGATAGACACATTTTTGGTAACAGGATAAATTCTTTTCTAAGGGAAAGATCGATGGCTATCATGGAGAGAATTTTCCCTCCCAGATCTAACCTAATGGAGATAGGTTGTGGAACCGGGACAGAAACAATCTCGATGTTGCAAAAAGGTTACCGCATCACGGCAGTTGATATTTCTCCGCGAATGTTAGAGGAAGTCAAAGGGAAGGCTCAAAAGCTGGGCTTAAGTGAACAACTGAGGACTTACGTGGCCAAGGCATCTGACATTGGATGTCCAGGCACTCCATTCGAAGGTGAAACATTTGACGGTATTTATTCCACATACGGTGCAATGAACTGTGAACCTGGAATCACTGATCTTCCAGCGGAATTTTCAAGGCTGATACGTCCAGGCGGTTTACTATTCCTCGGAATATTCAATAGGTTGTGTGTATCCGAGATAATTCTGCATCTTGGAGGTCTCAAGCCACAAAGGACGTTTGAACGCTTCCGGACTCCAGTCCAGGAGGGAAGCTCTAGATTCTGTGTTGACGTGTTTGCTTATTCTCCTATGTATATACGAAAGCTGTTTTCCTCAAATTTTAGAATGATCTCATACGAAGCCGTTCCTCTAATTATTCCCCCATCAAATTACGTCCATCAGTTAGAAAAGTTCACCAGAGGCTCTCGACGATTAGAAAGGTTTGATAGCAGATTATCAAGGTTACCTGGTCTTAGAGCACTCGGTGATCATTTTCTCATGTGGTTCGAAAAGATTTAAATCCAGTTTTGGAAGTGTGGTTTTAGTTAAAGGTAATAATGGATAGATAATCTGGACCCAAGATAATATGAATCAAGCTACACAATATAGGCAATCCGTGTTCAGGGAAGACTTACGCTAAGCTTCCAGACCGATTAATGTATTTTAAAGAAAAGAAGTTAATGCCTAAATGCATTATGTTGGTATTGATATTAGTTAAGATCGGCGGCAGTGTGATAACTGACAAGAATGTGTACAGGAGATTCAGGGAAGACTCTTGCAAAAAAATCATTCAGACACTTTCCATCTTGAATGAAGATCTTATCATGACTCACGGGGCAGGATCATTCGGTCATATTATTGCCAAGAAAAGCGGTTTCCCGAAGAGGTTCAAAAAAGAGGATGTTTATGCTTTCGCAACCGTTCACAAAGACGTTCTTGATCTCAATACCAGGGTCGCGGGAATTATGCTTGAAGAAGGATTATCCCCGATCAGCATACCCACCCAGTCTATATACCGAAATCGTTCTCCCGACCTGTCTGATTTCAAAAAATACTTGTCTCTGGGTTTCACTCCACTGGGCATGGGTGATGTTATTCTGCGCGCCGGAATGATAAAGATTATCTCAGCGGATGATCTTTTGGTGGCTCTCAGTGCAGTATTCAAACCAAATCTGGTTATATTCATGACCGATGTGGACGGGATTTACGATAATGATCCAAAGACAAGTGACGCTAAGCTGCTCAAATCCATTGACAGGAACATTGCGTTTAGCCAGGTCATGAATGACGTGACTGGCGGCATGAAGTCAAAGTACGAGAAAATATTGAAGATAAGAAAGCATGCAGAAAAGGTTGTTGTTGTCAACGGTAACAAACCTGAAAGGCTTAATGACATAGGGAAGAAAGATTTCATCGGTACGGTGATTTAATTGGACGAAAAGATTGAAGCACGCAAGACTGAACATATAAAGATAGCCGAGGAGGAGAAGGTAACATCCGAGAGAAACTACTGGGATGACATACGCCTGATACACCAGGCTGTACCTGACTTCGATTATGACTTAATTTCAACTGAAGCTGGGTTTCTTGGTAAGAAGTTCTCATATCCTATGGTCATCTCATCAATGACAGGTGGGACAAGCAGGGCAAAGACAATAAACCGGAACCTTGCAAAGGCGGCTGAGAAGTTTAATATTCCGATGGGGGTAGGAAGCATGCGTGCATGCATCCAGGATCACGGCCTCTCGGAGACTTATTCCGTGATCAATGAATTTAAGGTACCCGTCAGACTTGCTAACATAGGTGCTCCACAACTTGTCAAGCAGGGAAAAGGAGCTTTCACTGATGCTGATATTGAGTATGCGTTCAAGCTGATAGATGCAAGCTTCCTTATTGTTCATTTCAACTTTCTCCAGGAAATGGTTCAACCCGAAGGAGATCACAATGCCAAGGGCATTTTGAAAAGGCTTTCTGAAGTTGCAGGAAGTTATCCTGTCATTGCAAAGGAAACAGGAAACGGTTTTTCCAGGGAAGCATGCCTACTGCTCAAGGACGCAGGCGTCAGGGCTATAGATGTTGGAGGACTGGGAGGCACATCCTTCGCTGCGATTGAATATTACAGGGCGAAAAATGCGGGCGATAGTGAAAAGATGACATCAGGGGAAACTTTCTGGAACTGGGGTGTCCCATCACCAGCCTCAATAGAATATTGTCATGATATCCTACCGACAATAGGAAGTGGTGGACTCAGGAATGGGCAGGATCTTGCCAAGGCATTAAGTCTTGGAGCAGGGATGGGAGGCTTCGCAAGATCACTTCTGAAAGGTGCAGACGATTCATACGAACAGATTGAGGCCGTTATTTACCAGATCATCCGGGATCTTAAGATAACAATGTTCCTCACAGGATCTTCTAGGATTGAACAGCTGAGAAAAGCGAAAAGGATTATTTTCGATCCGTTGAAAACATGGATTGGAGCTTACGATGCCGGAAGACTATGAACCGCCACCAGAAATCGAAACGACGATGAAATGCCCCGTTTGTGGCAAAAACCTATTCCTAATCTACTTTACGACTACAATACCATATGAAGGAAGGATAGTCATAAACACGTATGTCTGTCACAACTGCATGTACAAGAACCCGCAGGTA
>JAJZOT010000223.1 GCA_021847855.1 Thermoplasmata archaeon
AGATCTAAGGCTGATTTCATAAAGACCAGCACAGGATTTGCTGAATCAGAATTTGCCAAAACCCTTGGAAACCAGGCAGGTGCAGCAGTGGAGAATGTCAGGCTCATGGCAGAAACCGCAAGGAGGCTGAATTCACACATAGGAATTAAGGTTGCAGGAGGCATTAAGAATTATTCCGAGGCTCTTGCATTGCTTGAAGCTTCAGGGATGCCACCTGATCCAGTAAAATTCAGACTGGGCGTTAGCAGAACCTCACAGATACTGTCTGAAATCCCCTAGGCATCATTTTTTTTTAATTTTCCAGTAGCGTATACCATAAAAATTTAAAAAGAGAGAACATTCCCAATGGTCAATGAAAATTATTTCCTCCTCTTCATCAAGAGAACTTTCCCTGAAAATTGCAGTTGAGCTCAAATGTGATCTCCTTGATATTGAAAGAAAACGATTTCCTGACGGAGAGATGTACATAAGGATTCTTGGCGACTTCAGGGGAGAAGATATCGTAGCAGTTGGAAACACACGCAACGATGCTGAAATAATAGAATTCCTTCTTATGCTCAATGCCGCAAAGGAAAATGGAGCGGGTAGAGTCATTGCAGTAATACCTTATTTCGGATACGCAAGACAGCATATGATTTACAAAAGTGGAGAACCCATATCATCAATGGTCATGCTGAAATCCGTTGAGAATTTCTGTGATTCACTCATTGTTGTTGAGATCCACGATCTTGGGACAGCCAGATTTTCTCGAAAGGGGCTGAGAAATGTCAAGATTGTGAAACCACTTGTGGATTACTATTCAGACAAGAAGATTGACTATGTCGTATCTCCGGATGATGGGGGACTTGAAAGGGCCAGAGAACTTTCTGGTTTCCTGAATGCAAAATCATTTAATATTGACAAGAAGAGAATTGATTCCCGGACTGTAACAATGACTGTTCCAGATATTGACGTTGCAGGGAAGAACATTGTCCTGCTGGATGACATGATATCAACTGGAGGAACAATCATAAAGGCAACAAATATGTTGAAGGAGAGGGGTGCTGACAAAGTATATGTGTCAGCAATACATGGAATCTTTGCCAACGGTTCCTACAACGAAATTTCATCCATTACCCAGGACATTGTTATAACCGACACAATTTTCGGAAAATGGAGTAAAATAACTGTTGCCAGGGAAGTGGCTGAAGCTGTAAGAGGTGTCATAAATGGAGCTTGAGCTAAGAGATTGCAGACAGGATGGACCTTTTCGTGGAAAAGCCTGTCCGGTGTGCGATAACAGCGGTAAACTGCTGATGAATCCCAGGGAAATAGAGACCATGGGAAGAGTCCTGGCGGGGATGCTCAGGCATTTCCCTGAAAACTATGGCATTAAACTTGATGATCATGGATGGGTAAAGACCTACCTTATAGTTCCGGCTGTAAAGGCACAGCGTAGATTTTTTGAATGGCTCACACCTTACCATATTGAAGCCCTTGCCAGAACTGATCCAAAGCAGAGATACCAGGTCAATGACAGGGAGGAGATAAGGGCGACATATGGGCATACAATACCAATAGAAATAGACGATATGCCCACCGATGGAATTCCTGAAGAACTGTACTACCAGACAACTCCGGAAGAGTACGAATTCATAAAGGAAACGGGAATCAGCCCATCTGACAAAACATGGGTTCATCTATCAAGAGATGTCAGGCAGGCGTATGTCTCCGGGCTATACCACATTGATTCCCCATCAATACTTGCTGTTAAAACGGGAGAGATGATAGCAAACAATAAACCGGTCTACAGAGCCACAGATGAGGTTTTTCTGACTGGAGAAATACCTGCGCAGTTCCTTGGTGATCTCAAAACTGAACGGTTTGAACTTACCCCTGAAGAGGAAGCCGATATTAAGACAGTTAGAGAGAGAAGAGAGAGGAAGATCAGGGGAGAAGTTTAGAGATAGTCAGATGAGTTCCTTTCAATATATTTACGTATAAGTTCTCTTCCAGACACCATTGCTGATCTTATGTCGTACTGGTTTCTCTCTATTATTGAAATATCAAATGTTTCTTTACGGTGATCGACAAATTCAAGCCCGTTTTCCGCTGCAAGTTTTTCGAATTCGAGCACCCTGGATCTGTCAAGGCTTGAGAGACTCCTCCTGCTCATGTAAACTCTGTGATCCCTTGATAATACAAGGGCCTGGTCATGGTGCTTGTATATGTTGGAATCTACCCATATTTCGTCCTTTTCCGGCAGATCTGGGTAAACTGTATCCGGATCACAGATCAACCCTGAATTGTTCTTTGAATCCAATACCACCTCAACGCCGAGAATTTCCAGTGATTGTTTATAATAGTCTATGAGTTTTGAGAACTCAATCATCTTTCTATGATCACTGATTGAGAGAAGCTGACCTCCAAGCTTATGGTTGGAATCGTAGAGTGTTACTTTCAGTCCGTTTTTTGCAGCTTCCATGGCTGCCTCCATTCCTTTTATACCTCCTCCGGAAAGTACAATTTCACCCGCGAGCTTGTGGGTTTTGTATGGTCTGAGTACATTTTCAAGACCAGTGTCCGGGTTTACAGTGCACCTTACTTCACCCAGTCCAAGATCCCTGCATGCCTGGTTGCACCTGATACATGGTCTTATGGGGGTATTTTTCTCAAGAATTTTCGTGGCAAAGTAAGGATCCGCCAGACTTGCCCTTGCCACCGCCACAAAATCGGCACTGGATAGAACTTTTTCGGCATCATTGCGATCTACAACGGAACCCACCACCATGGTGGTAACCTTTGGCCTTCTGGGGAGCTTATTCAATATATGAGTTCTGGAATTATAGAAAGATGCAGATGATCCGGGAGGGTTGAATATTCCTGCAGAAAAATGAACGTAATCCAGATTATGCAGGTGATCGGCAATTTTCAAACCATATTCAGGATCGTATGTGGAGTCACCATTCTCAAAAAGGCTGATCCTCATTCCCACTGGAAAGTCCATCTCTGATCTTATGGAATCCAGAACTTCCTGTGGAAATCTAAGACGATTTTCAAGGCTTCCACCGTACCTGTCTGTTCTTCTGTTTAAAGAAGGCGCCATGAACTCAGAAAGAAGGTATCCATGCGCACCGTGGAGTTCAATTCCATCGAAGAATGCATCTTTGGCATTCCTTGCAGCATGGACGAAGTCCTCGAGGATTTCCGAGATATCCGACTGTGAAAGTTCCCACGGTGTTGTGCCAACATAATCCACACTGCTGGGTGCAAATGATCTCATCCTGTTGAACTGCTGAGAGGCCTTTCCACCAGCGTGGACTAATTGCATGAATGTTTTTGCTCCGTGAATGTGAATTCTTTCGGTAAGTCTGCGCAACTTCGGAATGAATCTTCTGTCGTACACACCCAGCTCATTTACAGATCCCCTGCTGTTCCTGTTGTTGACAAACGTATATTCCGTTATGATAAGACCAAAACCACCTTTTGATCTCTCTTCAAGATACTGTATGTGATTCTCGTTTGTTGACCCGTCTGGGTTTCCAATGTTGGAAATCATGGGAGCCATAACAATTCTATTTTTTATCTTCAGGTTGCCAATGTAACCTGGTTCTTCTGGAAGCATATCGGTTAATGTGTTTTAAGGGTAAAATACTGATCTCACACGACCATTCGCATTTGGGAATCGCATGGTGAAAGACGATGAAATCTGAGATGGAGGATGCTTTCTCATCCCCTATTTCTTCCAAATGGTTGGTAAGAATTAAATGTAAGGAATAGATTACTTATGGGTAGGAATATGATATTGGATCTGGGTAAAATAACATCAAAGGGCCAAATCACGATTCCCGCAGAAATCAGGAAAACTCTGGGAATCTCAAGGGGAGATCGAATAATCTTTGAGCAAAAAGGCGATGACATCATAATCAAGAAGGCAGAGGAAAAGAGCCTGGTCTCACTTTTAGAGAGTACTTCCCCACTAAGTGAGAAAGCAACGAAGTCCATGAAAAAAATCAGAGATGAATGGGATTAGAGCTTGCATAGATACCAATGTTTTCCTTAATGTTCTTAACAAAGAAACACCGTATTACAAACATTCAAAAGAAGT
>JAJZOT010000224.1 GCA_021847855.1 Thermoplasmata archaeon
GGTTTTGCCATGAGTTCGACGCTTCATAGTTTCTCAATTAATGAATTTAACGACATAAGTGGGTCTTTAGACAAAACGATTCCGGAAGCCACCAGAACTCCATGAGCCCCTAATTCCAAGGATTTTGCGAAATCATCATTATTCTTTATTCCAGCGCCGACCAGTACAGGTACGTTATTTGCCGAACATAAATTCACCACGTCCCTTATAATTTCAGGTTTTGAGGAAGTCACTGATACGTTCCCGCCAATTAGTTCAGGGGGTTCATACGCGATAAATTCTGGCCTGAGCTTCGAGTATTCACCTGCTTCGACAAGATTTTCGCTGCATACAACAATAGGAAACCCCATTCTGTAAGCCCTGTCCAGTGTTTTTGATATATTTTCTTTATTCAGGCGGTTTTCGGAGTGGTTAAGAATCGATCCGGAGATGCCCATATCCATCAGAGATTCTATGGAAATTTTTGACGTAAAAGCACCGTAGCTTACCGGATCAACGTGTTGGCTGTAAAATTCAAGTTCAGGAAAATCCCTTGCAATTCTCAAATCTATCGGGTTCAGTGCAAATACCACTCTTATATTCTCAGGAATGTCCATCCCGATGAATGAACTGAGGAATCTCTCACAGGATTTTCCAGAGGATATTTCATAGTGTTTCAGATTAATAATGACGGTATTCTTCAAAGTTCTCAGACTTGTATACCAGCTTTAATTAAATCAGTTTCCTGTGATGATAACCATTAGCTGCTGGAGGTATAATTCGTTCTTACGGCGACGAGATGGAAACAGAAAAAGAATCCGGTACAATCCGGACAGGGCACGATTACGTCATTAATCACGTTCAGTTGATTCCGGAAGATTGCTTTTCATCCTTTGAAAAATATCATCCGGGAACGGGATGGACTTGCGGCTGCTTCTATCCATATGGACACCGGTAAATTCAGTTGTTGCAACAAGGATATGATCCGGTCTCAGATACATCCTGTGCGTAAAGTTAATGGTTTTAGGAGTCGCGGAATTCAGCTTGCTCCTGATCTCAACAACACTCCCGGCAAAAAGTTCGTGTTTATATTCGGTGTGTTGGATAAGCGCAGCCATTCCTCTTTCATTGTTCCTTAGGTAATCTCCCGTTATGCCATATTCGGAGAAAAATGACCATGTGGCCTGATCAAAGAGGGAAGCGTAGAACTGGACATTCATATGCCCCATGTGATCTATCTGCCATGGATAAATTGCGCTTATATGGGTAATAATCCATCCATATTCGGAATCAGGTTTTTCCATGCATTAAATTATGTGATGGATCATATTAAAATTCACTTTAACCCAGATAATATCCCAGAATTCTGTTTCCTGTGGGCATTTATCTTCAAGCGTCTCTGCTTCCATGGCGTTCTGGTTCTCCCAGCCAACATCCCGTAAGATGCGGTCCTACCGAATTCATTCCTGATATATAGGGCCAGATCTGCGTCTATACCCTGTAATGCTGATAAATTATCCATGGACACCACATTCCTTATCTCATATTCGTACATTTTCTCTACCTCCAGTCTAAGATAAGGACAGGGGTCAACAGGATTCTACCTGTTATTTAAGCCGTCATATGAAGGGACAAGTCTAATACGGCAACAATACTGGCACACTCATGGAATCCTGGGAAATATCTTTCAAGATAAGGTACAATTATCCCTTCATACAGATGTCCGGCAGGTATCCGGGGGTAAGGATATCAATGTGGTGTGTCTGGGACAGGGAGATGGTCCATGTCCCTCTGGATCATGAAGACCTGATGTCGGAGCTTGAGAACTACGCCAGAAGTATAGACCGGGTTATAGACAATTACAAGTTCTCAAACGACGGGATAGTTCTAACAATGCGATGCAGTTGCGATCTCCTCGACAGCATGTGGAATATCGCAGAGAGAAATCATGTTGTACAGGTCCATCCGGCGATATACCTGGATGGCTGGGGCTTTTTCAAGGTAATAAGCTTCAGCGAGGAGGACACAAAAAAGTTTTTTGCAGACCTGTCCAAGCTGGGAGAAATTGAGTTAACCTGTAAACGTCTCGTGCACACCGACGCGGTCCCCTCAACTATCTGGATTGAGAGTTTTTTCTCAAGGTTGACAGATAGGCAGATGGAGGCCCTTGTAAAGGCCTTTGATTATGGCTATTACGTCTCACCAAGGGAAATTACAACAGATTCTATAGCAAAAAGTTTGGGAATATCACGTTCAACATACGAGGAACACTTGAGAAAAGCAGAGAACAGGATCATGGAGGCAATGATACCCTACCTTAAGCTGTTCAAGGCCGGCGGAAAAAAGCGTGGTGAATTGATCACCTCGAATATGTTGACTTCCAAAGTTAATTGAATTGCTTTTTCGGGATCGGCGATGCCAAAGTCCGAAGAACATTGGCCATTTTATCCCTAAATACTTCTTTTATCTGGCCTAAATAACCGTATTCAGTGTTTTCCGGTTCTCACTATTTCCTGGAGACGCCCATAAATGTTGCTGCCATGTGACGCGAGAAGTGAGGTTGCCCCGGAATTAAGCACGATCTTTGAGAATTCTCTGAAAACAGAAGGAAGCCCTGGATAAGGAGGGTTATGGGGGAACCATTCGGGAGCAGTGATAATGTTTCCATCGGGTGTCCCTATGGCAACATCTCCAACAATCAGGTATTCTTGTGGCACAAGCAAAGCAAACTCATCCATCCATGGCTTATCTGCTGCACTTTTACTTTCTGCAGTAACACGGTATGGTTTCAGTCCGAACAGAACCTTGTCGCTGTATTTCTGGTATTCCCTGATCCCTTTCTGCTCCAACACCGCTTCAGGATCGACGCAGGCTGATTTTACCTGATCAGGTATAAATATAGGAACTCCGGTTCTTTCATTTAAGTACTTAGCACCTCTTGTATGATCCAGAGTCGTAAGGATAATCGCTTCCAGTTTTCCCAGCCTTGCAGTGGATTCTATTAATCCCGGCACAAGCGGCGGATCAATCATTATACTTTTTTGCTCATCGTGAACAATATGCCCATACATTATCCAGTCTCCCTCAGGGTCCGGCGTTCCCCACCTTAGAATGTTTCTGCTTACAGGTTCAAACATGATTATTGCAAGACTAACCAGAGTATAACAATTTAGCCGCCATATGACGGAGCTGAGGGCATGTATTCGCTATTTCACCTCTTTCTGCAGATTGACAGTGTACTTTGTTATTCCATCTCTTTCACATTTCGAATATAATTCTGGCCTTTCCTGAATATAAAGTCCTTATCCGTCTCAATGGAATAGCTGATAAGTTTTGAATTCCTCTTCAGCGAGATTATGAGGAACAACCTCTACTGTTACATTTTCATTCAGGATCGTACCACTTGAATTCTGAAAAATGTGCCTATCTTAGATGCATGTTGTGGAATGCATAAAGCATATTTCATGATCTTGGTGCTGTTATCAAAAGCTTAGAAAGCTCAACCAATCTTTTGTCATTATAACCAGGAGGAAATTTTATACAGAATTCTTTTATGCAATTTAATGACCAGCGAGTTGGTGAAGAATTTTATCACCGAGAACCAGGAGAGAAATGCCGTTTCACAGAGTTACGTGAAGTCGTTGAAGAAACATTCTAGCAGAAACACCATGATACTGCTTTTTTCTCCGATTTTTTTCGAATTTTTTACGGTTTTTAATTCTGAAAATTTAATGTATGTACCCACTGCTGTATGTGTTTACTGGATCCTGCTTCTACTTTTGATCCATGAAAGATTTGTAATCGACACAAGTTTCAAGAATCTCTCATTTGACTTCAGGCATTATCTTTCTAATTTTCCGGTATCATATTCCTATTTTAAATATGGTTTCTTCACCATGCTGATTATGGGGCTCATGTTTTTTCTCACTAATGTCAGGCCTACATGGTATAGTCAATGAAATCGATAATATTATTAACTAATATTATATTTGATAACAACCATGAAGGCAGAGGAAGTCCTGAACCTGTTGCAGATATCCCGAAAGACACTTCATGTTTATGCACATAATGGCAGGATCAGGTACACCGTGATGCCAAATAAGAG
>JAJZOT010000225.1 GCA_021847855.1 Thermoplasmata archaeon
CTTGGAAATATTTACGAGGGTCAGATCCCTTTTAGTGACGATTCCAACAAGTTTGTCCGAAGCAACAACAGGCAGACCAGCAATGTGTTTTTCATTCATTATACTGATTGCTTCGCTTACCTTTGTATCGGGGTCAACAGTCAGTATGTTCCTTATCTTCATGGACTCCTCCCTCTTCACCGCAGTGATCATGTTGAGTTGTGAGTTGACAGTCAGGTTCCTGTGAACAATACCGAGGCCACCGGATCTTGCCATCGCTACAGCCATGTTTTCCTCTGTTACAGTATCCATCGGAGAGCTGACAATCGGGATACGGAGTTTTATATGGCGGGAAAAATTCGTGGATACATTTGCGTCCTTTGGCTCAACCTTCGTTGCTGACGGGACAAGCAAAACATCGTCAAAAGTGAACGAATCTCTTATCTTTGTGAACTTGTCTTCAAACATGTTGGGGTAAGCAATAAGTGATTAATAAAGATGACATCTGCCGAATTACAATAAGACATTATGGCTTGTAAAAAGACGATACATAGTCTATTGTTGCCTTTGTGCTTAACGAAGGTAAATAGCTCAGGTTTGAGTAATATCTGGATACAATCATTCTGGATATTCCGAGCCGATCCGAAAGATCATCCGTACATTTCGGCTTGAATTGATCGGTTTTCAGGAAAAAATCTTCCGCGTTGACAGAGGAATCGGCGAGAGCAGTGCTGACTGCATAAACCGGGATCATCTGGAATATCCTGGAGAATTCATAACCGATATCCAGAAGAATCCTGTATCTTGAGCCATATACCTCAAGGGCTTCATCACCTATTACAAGGGCGTAGGGAGATTCATCCAGAAGATCCGAAGCCTCGAGTTTGCTACTCCTCCTCACATTAAATTTGATTCTCATTGCTTCAAGCACACGTTCCATGTAAAATTCTGTTGTTCTAGTATCTCCGGAAATTGCAATTTCTATATCATTTGAAAGATACCGATCTCTGGAGATCAAAAGGGTTGAAACTGACTGGTTCCTGAAAGATATTAAAGGGCCATCAATCATTCTTATCCTGTCCCTATTCTCAATATAAGAGATAAGCGAAACCATCGATTGAAGTGATTCGCCAGAAAGAACACTTTTAAGGCATTTATCAGGTGACGAACGCACGTAATCGTCTCTCCCGTAGGATAATACAAGGGGATCTGAATGAGACATCTTAAGAAAAGACCAGTTGTATTTAGCCATCGCTAACCCTTCCTTAAATTCATGATCATATCGGCAACCATGGATTCCATCGAATATTCAGGCTTGAAATCCCATTCAAGAACTGCATCGGAAACATCAAGGCTGCTAGGCCACGAATCGGCTATTTCCTGGCGGGAATCCACCTTATAATCCATTGTGAAATCAGGTATTATCTTCCTGATCGCTGAATATAGTTGAGACGGTGTGAAACTGAAGGCCGAAACATTGTAGTCTATCCTTCTTATAAGTCTGGACGGGTCGGACTCGGATAGATTAATCATGGATTTTATTGCATCCGGCATGTACATCATAGGCAACATTGTGTCCTCTCTAAGATAGCAGCTATATTTCAGCCCCTTGACGGCATGAATGAACATGTCAACTGAATAATCCGTTGTTCCAGCTGTCGGTTGGGTCTCATAGCTGATTAATCCAGGGAATCTCAGTCCCCTGACGTCCAGACCAAATTTTTTGTAAAAATACATTCCAAGGAGCTCACTTGTCACCTTGGATATTCCATACATTGTCCCAGGTCTGGTTGGTGCCCTGGTTGAAACATTGTCCTTGGGCGAATCAGTTCCGTAAACAGCAATGCTGCTTGGGATCATAACAGATATACCCTCTATTTCAGAGCATATCCTTAAAAGATCATAAGTTCCCCTTATATTGACATCGAAAGCGAAGAATGGATTTTTTTCTCCTGATGCAGACAGTATAGAAGCAAGATGATATATTTTCCGAACATCCTCTTTCACAAGGATCTTCTTCAGCATTTCAGGATTTCTGACATCAAGTTTTTCTGAATGCAGGTCCTTGAAAATAGATGGAGGCTCTGCGATATCCGTCGCCACAATCGAATCTTTTCCATGTTTAATGATCAGCGCTTTCAATAGATCCGAGCCGACCTGGCCGAAAGCACCAGTTACCAGGACTTTACTCATGCAGGGAAATGCAAAGTTCAGATATATTACTTGCCAGATATCAGGGTTAAGTTAATCTTATACCGATTCCTTATAGTAAGCATGAAAGCTAAAACATGGGTAAACGAGGAACTTGAAAACCTAAGGAAAGCAGGCCGGCTTGTTCCGATAAGGACAATAGAGACATCACAGGGAGCTCATGTCAGCATAGGCGGCAAAGATTACATCAATATGTGTTCAAACAACTATCTTGGCCTTGCCGGAAACAGTGAGATCAGGAAGGCAGCGATTGATGCAATTGAGAAGTACGGTGTTGGTGCTGGCGCAGTTCGCTCGATTGCAGGCACAATGTTGTTGCATGAGGAACTCGAGAAAAAGGTTGCAGCTTTTAAGCATATGTCCTCATCCGTTGTTTTTCAGGGCGGCCTTCTGGCGAACCTTGCTGCTATCCCCGTACTCGCTGGCAAGGACGACATAGTATTCAGTGAAGAACTCAACCATGCCAGTATTATAGATGGCGTGAGACTGTCCGGGGCCAAGAGGGTCGTATACAAGCACTTGAACATGGAAGATCTCAGAAAGCAGCTAACTGAGCACAGAAAAGAAGGTAAACGAGCTTTAATAATTTCCGATGGCGTTTTCAGCATGGACGGTGACATAACGCCCCTTCCAGATATAGTAAAGCTGGGTGAGGAATTTGATGCAATGACATATGTGGATGATGCACATGGAGAAGGTGTCCTGGGTGATCACGGCCGTGGTATTGTTGATCATTTTCACCTCGCTGGAAAAGTCGACATAGAAATGGGTACCTTTTCAAAAGCGATAGGAGCAATGGGTGGTTTTGTAGCCGGTGATTCTGATCTGATGCTTCTTATGAAACAGAGGGCGAGGCCCTTCCTTTTCAGCAGTGCTCTTGACGCTCCAGAGGTTGGCGCTGTCCTGAAAGCAATACAGATACTGGAACGCGATGATTCGCTCCTCAAGAAGCTCTGGCATAATTCCTCTCTTCTCAAGACTGAACTTTCAAAGATCGGCCTCAATACAGGAAACAGCAAGACTCCTATCACTCCTGTCATGATTGGAAAGGAATCTGATACGCTTGAAATAAGCAGGATAATTTATGAAGAATATCAAATCTTTGCCTCTCCGATAGTATACCCGACTGTGGCACTTGGTGCTGCAAGGATCAGGTTAATGCCTTCTGCACTGCACAGCGAACATGACATACTAAAAACAGTGGAGGCATTTGAAAAGGCAGCCAAGAAGATAGGCCTGAGTTAGATGCCAAGCCGGATCCTGAAGGAGAATATAGAAATAATATACGGGAGGATCAAAGAAAAAGCCCCACCGCACCACTTTGAATTTCATGATCCGTTCTGGGTCCTCATCACAACAATCCTATCACACAGAACAAAGGATGAGGTAACTGATCCAGCAGCAAGAAGGCTGTTTGAGCGGTACAAAGATCCTGGCGGTCTATCCAGTGCGAAGCAGGAAGACGTGGAGCGTCTGATTAACAAGGTGGGGTTTTACAATGTCAAGGCGGAAAGAGTGATACAGGCTGCAAGGATTATTTTGGAACATTACGGTGGAAATGTTCCAGTGAATGCTGATGATTTGATGAAAATTCCCGGGGTAGGAAGAAAGACTGCCAATGTTGTCCTTGCAGACTCAATGGGAATTCCCGCCATAGCTGTTGACACCCATGTTTTCAGGATCTCAAGAAGGATTGGCCTTTCATCCGGGAAGAAACCATATGATGTCGAAGCTGACCTTATGAGGATCATTCCAGAAAAGCTATGGCTGGGCTTCAATCCAGTCATGGTGGAATTCGGAAAGAAGATATGCCGGCCAATCAATCCGAAGTGCGACATCTGCAATATAACGGAATTCTGTAATTTTTACAGGAAGAATCAT
>JAJZOT010000226.1 GCA_021847855.1 Thermoplasmata archaeon
GCCATTCTTACCAGAAATCTTCGAAAGCGGGGGCTTTGGAGAAAATATGTCGGTAACTTTTGACATTATGCTCTGTCTTTCAGGCGATTCAATCAGTGCATTCTCCAGAACATCCTTTATTGTTGAAACTGGTATTATCTCAATCCTGCCCTTGTGTTTCTGATCAAGTATGATGTCTCCATAATTTGATGCTGGAACCAGGACTTTCTTAAGTCCAGAATCAATTGCAGCTTCAACTTTTGCTGCAACACCACCAACTGGCAGAACATTCCCCCTGACGCTTATTGACCCAGTCATGGCAGCGCTCTGATCAACTGGCAACTGTTCAATTGCTGAAATTATGGCTGTTGCAATGGATATACTTGCAGAATCACCTTCGACACCATCGTAGGTTCCGATAAACTGTATATGTATGTCCATGTCTGAAATATCAGCACCGCTTATTTTCTTGATCACTGCAGAAACATTTGTAACAGCTTCCTTTGCAATCTTTCCAAGGTTGCCGGTTGCGATGACTGTTCCCTGGCCCTTCCGGAGTGCAGGCGTGACCTCAGCCACAATTGGCATAACTATTCCTGTATAATCGGCCATTCCGTTATTTGCGCCTACGACTGCAAGTCCATTAACGCTTCCGATCATTCCACCCTCGGTGAGGAATGTCTTATAGCTTTTCCTGACCTCGATAGATCTATCTGCAACCTGCTGCTCAAGTGGTTTGCTCAGTGCTCTGGCGTTTATAACCTGTTCTGCTGATACAATTGGTATTTTATCTGTAATTGCTATGTCTCCCGCAACACGAATAAGACCACCAAGTTCTCTTAACCTGAGGGTGAGTTTGCCCTTTCTTCCTGCTCTCCTCTGTGCCTCCTTAATAATCTCAGATATGGCGCTTTGATCGAAATCTGGAATCTTTTTATCCTTTGCAATTTCCTGAGCAATAAATTGAACAATCTTTTTGCGGTTCTCATCATTATCGTCAATTGTATTGTTGACATATACCTCGTAACCGTAACCACGAATTCTTGACCGGAGAGCGGGGTGAATTGCCTGCACAGCGTCGAGGTTGCCCGCCGCCACTAGAATAAAATCACACGGGACAGGTTCTGTCTGAACCATGGCACCAGCACTTCTCTCGCTTTGACCGGAAATAGAATACTTCTTTTCCTGCATTGCTGTCAGAAGGGCCTGCTGGCTCTCCATTCTGAGGAGGTTCATCTCATCTATAAACAGGACCCCTTTATGCGCCTTGTGGATATTCCCTGCCTCCACCCTATCGTGAGATGGGGTCTCAAGACCACCTGACTGGAAGGGATCGTGTCTTACATCACCAAGAAGGGCACCGCTGTGGGCTCCCGTTGAATCAATGAAAGGTGGCTTTTCATTAGGGTTGTGCTGGACCAGGATCTTGGGAATAAGTGCTTTCTCATTCCTAAATGCCGGATTTAGTGCAAGTATAAGGTAAATGAATGCAGCAGCCATTATTGCAAGGAAAATCACAGTGAAATCATGATCGAATATGAATATTATGAGGCCAAAGAGAAATACTGAGATAATTATGAAAAGTATGCCCCTTGATTTGTCCCTTTTCTCGCGTTCAGCCCTCATCTGGTACTGCCTGACTATCTCCTTCCCCCTGCCGGCTGGGTATGTTTTGATTTTTGGCTTATTATTGTCCTCCGGATTGGGAAAGACAACTATATCCTCCAGCTCCTCTTTAGGGAGGAAATCAACCATGGACTGTGCAAGCATTGACTTGCCTGTCCCGGGATCGCCAATAAGCAGCACATGCCTCTTCTGCATAGCTGCTTTTTTTACAACCTGAGCTGCTTCATCCTGTCCTATAACCTGATCAAAAAGTATCTTTGGTATCTGAACATCTTTCGTGCTCTTTATGTTTAATTTGGTTACCCACTCGTCAACATCTTCAGAGACTTCATCCACGGATACCATAGTCAAAATAAGAATTAATAGTTTCTTATAGTCTTTTTGGACATTTCTTAATATTCCAGTTCTTCATCATCTCCTCCAGACAATTAAGGTTTTAATTTTACCCATATTCATGACAATAAGGAACCATCCCGTAGGGGTAACATGGAAATGGCAACATTTTATATTTCATTAACATGGAGAATCGTGGCATTTACTCTAGGTTCCAGATTGAAACTCACACTTTTCGGGGCGTCACATGGAGAACTTGTTGGTGCAATACTTGACGGTCTTCCATCCGGGATCTTAATCGATAAGGAAAACATGCAAAAATGGCTTGATTTAAGACGGCCTGCACAAAGTGATATCACAACTCAAAGAAAGGAACAGGACCTGCCTGAAATTGTATCTGGAATCGTCAATGGTCACACAGATGGCGGGCCTGTAACAGTAATCATACGAAACACTGATGCAATAAGTAATCATTATTCAGATATTAAGGACAGTCCGAGGCCAGGACACGCTGATCTTACATCATTCCTAAAATACGGGGAATACAGAAACTACGCTGGTGGTGGTTTTTTTTCGGGAAGAATGACTGCCCCAATCGTTGCAACTGGATCCATCTGCACCGATATATTATCCAGAAATGGCATTCTTGTGAACGCCTGGATAAGCTCGATCGGTAATATCAGGACAGATAAGACTTCAGGCAGCATGTTTGAAGCATATGGATTTAAAACCAGAATGCCTGATAATGAAGCTGACAGCAAGGCCCATTCCTATATCCGGATTCTCCAGTCAGATGGAGATAGCGTTGGAGGAATCATAAGCGTAAGCGTTGACAATATCCCACCCGGGATAGGAGAGCCATTTTTTGACTCCATTGAATCCGTATTCTCACATGCAATCTTTTCTATTCCCGCAGTCAAAGGCATAGAATTTGGGAGCGGTTTTGGAATGTCTACTATGAAAGGTAGTGAAGTGCAGGACAGAATCCAGTTCAGAAATAACACATTTATAACTACAAGCAACCATAATGGCGGTATACTTGGTGGGATAAGTAATGGCATGCCGATTACATTAAGGGTTGCAGTAAAGCCCACCTCTTCAATAAGGAAAGAGGTAGAGACTGTCGATCTTCACACTCATGAACCCGTTTCGCTGAAGATCAAGGGAAGACATGATCCCTGCATTGCAATCCGTGCGCTTCCCGTCGTACAGACTATGGTTTCTTATTGTCTGCTGGATATAATCATGTCTTCCGGAAATCCTGTCTTGATAAGCAGAATTTTCAGCGGGAATTCTAAGGATGCAAGCTGAATACCAGAAAAGAGGATATAACGGTCACAGCTACAATACCAACGATTGAATATTTTGCCCCCTTGAGAGAGCTGAAAACACTGGTTAAAAGTTTTTCAAACATATTTTCCTCCCCCATAGAAACAGTTACGTCAGTTGAGGCTTCACCCGCAACGCACTCTTCACAATTGGAAATTGCCTTTTCGACTGATTCCCTTATCAGATCAGAAACATATTCATTATCATCCCTTTCCCCGAGAGGGTTCATGTCAAGGGTGCCCTGATTCACGTAATGATTGTCAGTGGTGAATATATCAAGATAGGAAACAAGTCCGTCAACCTTTTTTTCTGCAAGTCCCATTACCTCGTCTTTTATATTGTTTGAATCGGTAAGAACAACAGCCTGGTACTTGCCCTGGTTGCTGAAAACTATGCATTGAACGCCCATTGGTCCAAGGCCGGGGCTCTTACCTTCAACTCTGGAATACCCTGCAATTATCCTGTTCTTAGGCTCATTCTTCGCAAATTCCCGTTCAAATGTTTTGGAATGCAGTGAACAATCGCTCAGTGCACTTGCACCATGTGAGAAATGGTTCTGAGCGTCAACCACAATAAAATCGTCTGCGCCAAACTGCTTCATGCGCTCAGTTATTTTGAGCCCTTCGGTGAGGCTAACGTCATCAAATTTCTCTCTCTCTGGAATAAGAGAACCTATCCCGAAATTCCCGATTCTTATCATCGAAACAGAAATCTTGCCGCTGTTCATCTTCTTTATTTTTGTGCAGACATCCGTATATGCAAGATTTTCAAGGCCACTCCTGACGCCTTCCGCTATGGTAT
>JAJZOT010000227.1 GCA_021847855.1 Thermoplasmata archaeon
CCAAGCAGTGCGAGCAATGGCAGGAAGAGGCTGAGGTTGTTCGTGCTGTAAATGAAACCGTAGTCAATTACAAGCCCGAGAATCATGAATATCATGAAAAAGGTCAAAGTGGCTTTCCTGCCTATTGACCGGACCATGTAAGGCATCAGTATACAGAACACGAGAGTGGTGAAGGAAATTATGGTACCGCCAAGAACAACGTTCCATGGGAATGCGAGTCCACCCTTGAAGTTATGTGACATGTTTATTATTGCAGTAGGTGCAAAAAGCGTTCCCCCGTAAAGTCCTGTGACCACCGGTATCATTACCAGGACCAAGATTATTGTAGTTCTTCTGTACTGTTTCGAAAAGATGGTCTTCAGTGAAAGCATCATATTCATTTTATCAGGATGCTTGTCTTTCTTCATCTTCCACACTTCCGGTTCCTTGGTCTTTATCCTTATGTAACCAAGCAGAGCAGCAGGAATAATACCTATCATGAAAATAACCCTGAAATTGGTGAAAAGGAGCAGGATCGGTGTGGTAACCGCGGCAACGATGAAGCCAAGATACCAACCGCTATGAAATCTCCCGGCCATGATCTGTCTCTTTCCTTCAGGAAAAGTTTCCGATACGCTGGTTCCACCAAGAAACCATTCGCCCCCAAGGCCGAGACCTGCTATGAAACGGGCTATGGCGAATTCAACCAGATTAAATGATAATCCGGAAAAGAATGTTCCGATTGCGTAAAGCAGAATCGAGAGACCCAGCATGTTCATTCTCCCGATCTTGTCTGCAAGAGGCCCGAATATGAAAGAGGTCCCCCATCCAGTCAGGAATATGGCAAAAAACATCAATCCGAAGTGGGAAATATTTGTTATCCCGGATATCCCCAGCGCCGTAAGAGCTCCCACAAGAACGAATGCATATATTGTTGTATCATAACCGTCCAGGAGCCAGCCAAAATAGCTTGCCCAGAAAATATGCGAAGATGCTTTTCCATTATCTCCTGCACTGACATTATCAGTCATGGTTGACTTCATTCCCGTAACTGTATTTATTTGTTTTGTTGTAAAAATTTCGAATGAAGTCTAGCCCATTATCCGATTCATCATTCACGTTTTGGCAATGGAAAAATGCGGGTAAAAGAACTTAGGCCATTATTTCAGGAATTTCTTTATTCTCTCCCGAACTTCAGGACGATCCGCAAGCATGGAGAAAACCAGCGCTTCGATTTCCATTGAATAGTCGATAGAGGATTCCTGTGCACCATTTATGGACAGTTTGGCCATACTTGTGCTGATTTCCGGTGCAAGGCATATTGTTTCCACAAGTTTCAGCGTTTCCTTTTCAACGGAGCCCTCGTTACAAACTACCTGAACAATGCCAAGTTCCTTGGCCCTTTCGGCGCTGATCTTCTCTCCGGTGAGAACCATGTACATTGCATTTCCCCTACCCGTTATTCTTGGTAATATCGCGTTCCCTCCGGCTCCGGCGTTCAGTCCCATCCTCATTTCGGGTTGCCCGAGAATCGCTTTCGACGAACAAATTCTGATGTCCGCAGACAGTGACAGTTCAAATCCTCCACCCAGCGCATACCCTTCAAGAACCGCAATAAAAATCATTCTTGAGTGGTTCATCATACGCGCAAGGCTGTTCATTTTTCTATGGAAATGCATTGCCTCCTTGGAGCTGAACCTTCCTATGCTGGCAAGATCAGCACCAGACGAGAAATTTCCGCCAGATCCCCGGATTATCACCACCCTGACTTCCTTCCGTTCCTCCAGTTCTGAAATAAACTCTATGATTTTATCCAGCATTTCAGGTGAGATGGCATTTAACTTCTCCGGCCGGTTCAGCGTGATTTCTGCACGCGTCTGCTCTATTTTCAAGATAACGTCTTTCATGTACTATGCATGAACTACGAAGTATAAGTTAACTGCCGGTCATCCGGATTGTATTGTTTTTACCGGGTGAACCGCATGATCAAAAATGATTCGTGCCGCCATAAGGAGTGGTGACCTTCGCATAATATGAGAAAGCTGCCTGAAACATGTGGTAATGTTTTGACAACCAGTCCCTAGTTTTTAATACAGTCTAAAGATTGTATACCATGTCCCTGCATGATCTTGAAGGTTCTGCAACGCTGGAAATAGTAAACCTCGTGCTTAAGAAACAGTCCTCCGGGGAAAAAGTCCTTTCTCTGGCCGTAGGAGAGCCTGTTTATGATACCCCGAAGGAGATCATAAAAGCTGCGCTGGAAGGTATGAATGCGGGCATGACCCATTATACATCTTCATACGGCATACCTGAGGTAAGATCAGCCATTGTAAAAAAGGTAGCCAGGAAGAATCGCATAAATTGTACTGAAGAAAACACCATTTTCCTGGCAAGCAAGATGTCGATTTACGCCACATTCATGGCACTTGCAAGGGATCACGGATCTGAAGTACTTATACCGGATCCGGGATATTTCTACTCTGACCCGGCAACCCTTGCTGGCATGAAACCGGTCTGCTACAACCTGAACCCGGACTACTCACTGAATATCGGCGAAATTAAGAAGAAGATTTCCAAAAACACAAAGGCCATCATTATCAATACTCCCTCCAATCCGACGGGGAAAGTCTATGGAAGGAAGGAACTGGAAGAGCTTTATTCCCTCTGTTCAGAAAACAATCTGAAGATCATCAGCGATGAGGCTTATGAAGACCTGGTTTATGATAAACAGCATGTGTCTATAGGATCACTTGAAGACTCTCCAAAGCTTGTCATTAGTATTTTCACTCTATCCAAGAGCTATTCAATGACCGGCTGGAGAGCAGGATATGTTGTTGCAGAGAAAGAATTTATAAAGCTTCTCGCCAGATTTATGGAGCACGCCTTCACATGCTTCCCTCCGTTTATACAGCACGCTTCGGCGGTTGCATTGAACAGCCAGGATCATGAGATTGAGGAATTCCGGAAAGAATTCCTTGAGAAGAGGAATCTTGCGTTCAGAAGACTCAAGGAGATTCCAAATATAGAGGTTAACAGCGTTGAAGGTGCCTTCTATATATTCCCCAAATATAACCTCAAAATTAAGTCGATTGAAATGAGCAGGTCACTCCTTTCCCAGTACAATGTAGCCGTTCTTCCCGGGTCCGTTTTCGGCAGGAACGGAGAGAACCACTTCAGAATTTCTTATTCCGGAGACAGCACGATCATTTCAGAAGCCATGGACAAATTATCAGAATTCTTCAGAAAACAGTGATTTTGGAGCAATGGCTTTGTGAAACCAGCAAAAACAGGTAAATTCTGAACTTTTTTACAATATTTTTAATATTCATGCAGAATGCTGGCGCATGTCTGATAATTCTCACAACATACTCATAATAGGCTTCGGTACTGTTGGACAGGGATTCTTTGAGTTGTTCAACAGCAAGAAGAAAGAACTCGGATTGCAAAACGTCAGAATTTCTGAAATCGTTGATATGAGATACGGACACATAAAATCCCCTGGCGAGGATCTGCTGAAAAACCTGCCTTCCCAGAAAACACCTCCGGTAGATGTTCTGAAGGTGATCAGGGAAAGTTTCTGTGACATAGTCTGTGAGTTTACGTGGGTCGATTTTAAAACAGGCGGGCCCGGCTACGATCACATTAAGACCGCACTCAGTTCTGGAAAACATGTTATTACAACAAACAAGGGACCGATAACGACCCATTACGATGAGCTTAATGAACTTGCAATTAAAAACCGCGCAGAACTGCGATTTAAGGGCACCGTTATGGCAGGGACCCCATCATTCAACATCCTGAAACTGCTTCCAGGTGCAAAAGTTCTCAGATTCCGGGGAATACTGAACGGCACCACAAACTATATTCTCAACGAGATGTCGATCGGGAAGAGCTTTGAAGCGGCTTTGAGAGATGCACAACAAAAAGGTTATGCAGAGGCTGACCCGACCAACGACGTCGATGGTTTCGATTCCGCTGCCAAATGCGCAATAATTTCGAAAATTCTCGGCTGGCCGCACGACTTTAATGGAATAGAGATCAAAGGCATAAGAGAGGTTACAGCACAGGAAGCAAGG
>JAJZOT010000228.1 GCA_021847855.1 Thermoplasmata archaeon
CCATGAATTTTCAAAAACTGTCTGATAACTGCTTTAATTGCCTATTGAAAGGTTTTGTTAAATATGATCAGACATGATAATGTACATGGTAAAATAATTTTAACCTAATTTGAATAAAATGTAGCTGATGCACCTTCATAAGTATCATATAACTCTCATCTAATATTACCAGAAAGGTAATCTCATCTGATCACCTCTGCACCTGTATTGTGATCAGGATATGACAACAACAGAGTTCAGAAAGAGTTTAAATTAATGAAGGAAATAAGAAGGTTACCCTCTTTGGAGTGAATGTAAATGATAAGCGAACAGGATAAAAACAGATCAAAGGTCAAGAATATAATTAAAAGGGACGGAACTACTGCCAGTTTTGAAAAAAGCAAGATAACGAGGGCCATATACAAGGCCATGCTTTCGGTTAAAACCGGAACAATGGCAGATGCTGAAGAAGTTGCCGACAACGTTGTGAAAGAGCTTGAGAAGATCAAGGGAAACCCAACTGTTGAGCAGATCCAGGACCTTGTCGAGAATGTTTTGATGACCTCCGCCAAAAAGAATGTTGATTACAAGGAGGTTGCCAAAGCCTATATAATATACAGGGAAAGGAGAAGAACTATACGTGATGAGAAAGAGAGACTTGGAGTGAGGGATGATCTCAAACTTTCCATAAATGCGGTTAAAACACTTGAAGCCAGATATTTGCTCAAGGATGAGGATGGCAAGATCATTGAGACACCAGGGCAGATGTTCAGGAGAGTCGCAACCCATGTCGGCATTGTTGAACTTCTGTACGATTACATGAAATTCCAGAAGAAAGGCACTGTAGCAGAGAATGGAAAGAAAATATCCGGACTTCAGCCCACTCAGATGGAGGTCCTCAAGAGGGCATTCACACACCTTGTGAATGAGGGACAGCTTAAGGGAACCTTTGATGAATTTATGAATTTTGTTCAGACTAAACCCACCACAGCAATGGAGACCATAGACAGATATGAGCAGATAATGAGAAATCTCGAATATGTTCCAAATTCACCGACAATGATGAATGCGGGAGCAAGACTTGGACAGCTTTCAGCATGTTTTGTTTTGCCTGTGGCGGACAGCATTGAGGATATATTTGATGCACTGAAATACCAGGCAATGATCCATAAATCTGGAGGAGGTACCGGTTTTTCGTTCTCGAGACTCAGAGCCAAGGATGATCTCGTTGGTTCAACCAAGGGGGTTGCATCCGGCCCGGTTTCGTTCATGAAAATATTTGACACCACAACGGATGTGATAAAGCAGGGTGGAAAAAGAAGAGGAGCCAACATGGGAATCCTTAAATTTGATCACCCGGACATCATGGATTTCATAATGAGCAAGGATTCCGAGAACACAATACTCAGCAATTTCAACATTTCAGTAGGAATGACTGATGAATTCTTTGAAAAGCTCGATGCTGATGACTACATAGATCTCAGAAACCCAAGATCTGGAAAGACGGTGAACAGAATAAAGGCCAGGACAATGTGGGAGACCATAATAAACAAAGCGTGGCAGACAGCCGATCCCGGGTTGATATTCCTTGATGAAATAAACAGGAAGAATCCAGTAAGGCACATAGCTGATATAGAGGCAACGAACCCATGTATAACTGGAGACACCTTTGTATATACTGCTTCTGGAATAAAAAGAGCAAGAGATCTTTATCTGGAGGGAAATCCATTAAAGGTGGTAACTGATAAAAGAACCTTTGGAAGCAAATTTCAGAATGCCTCAAACATGATCATGACTGGAGTAAAACCTGTAATAAAAATAAGAACGAAAGAGGGCTTCAAGATAAGGCTTACAAGAGATCATCTAGTGTACAGCGACGAAAGAGGTTGGGTTAGTGCTGGAGATCTCAAAACAGGAGAGAAAATACGTATCCTGAGCAATGAAGGTGGCTTTGGCACATCTGGTAGTCTGGGAGAGGGAAGAGTACTTGGATGGCTGGTTGGAGACGGGCATATAAACAAAGGTCCTGGAAATAAAAGAGCAGTGCTTTCTTTCTACAACACTGACAGACCACTGGCCCCAAAATTTGCTGAATACGTTAATGACTTAGTGAGAGATTCCGTTTACAACCGGAGTTATGAAGTGGGAGTTGTTAACGTTGAAAGCAGAAATGTCTCTACTGTGGCATCTGAAAGATTGAAAGAGTATGCAGTTCAAATTGGTCTTGGTGAGAACAAACTTCGTGTTCCGGATGCCGTAATGACCGGTAATGCGGAGATGCAGAAAGGATTCCTGCAGGGACTCTTTGAGGCTGATGGCACTGTGTCAATCTGCACTAACTCCAGGTATAGCGTTAGATTGACATCCATTAGTGAGGAGATGCTACAGGAAGTACAGGTTCTACTTCTGAATTTTGGCGTTTACAGCAGGATTTACCGCAACAGAAGAAAAGCAGGGGTAAGAAAACTGCCAGATTCCAACAGGATGAATAAGGAATACCCATGCCAGGCATACCACGAGCTTTCAATTGGAAGAGAGAGCATTTTAAAATATGCTGAAAAAATAGGTTTCCTTTCACAGCGTAAAAATGGGAGATTGCAAGATATAATAAACTCCTACGTTGAGTCACCAAGGAAAGAAAAATGGAGTGCTAAGGTCGAATCACTTGAATATGATGGAACAGAAGAGGTTTTTGATCTTGTTGAACCAGTTACGCATACATTTATAGCCAATGGTATTATAGTACACAATTGTGGAGAACAACCGCTCTTACCTTACGAATCCTGCAATCTTGGTTCCATAAATCTGAGCAAGTTTGTCAAGGATGGAGAAGTGGATTACGAGAGGTTGAGGGACGTTATAAGACTCAGCACAAGATTCCTCGATGATGTTGTGGACGCAAACAAGTTCCCGGTTGACAAAATAGAGGAGATGACCAGAAAAACCAGAAAGATAGGCCTTGGATACATGGGATTTGCAGATATGCTACTTCTGCTTGGAATACCGTATAACAGTGGGGCTGCACTGGAAATGGGAGAGAAAGTAATGAGTTTCCTTCAGGAAGAATCTCACATGGAGTCCGAGAGACTTGCTGAAGAGAGATTTGTATTTCCGGGATGGTATGGTTCCACATATCAGGAACAGGGAATAAAGATGAGAAATTCTACCACAACGACAATTGCCCCTACCGGAACCATCTCAATAATAGCGAACTGCTCTTCATCAATAGAGCCACTCTTTGCACTAGCCTTTGTAAGGCATGTCCTGAATGGACAGGAACTAATGGAGGTAAACAGCCACTTTGAAAGTGCCCTTAAAGGAAAGAACCTGTACTCTGAAGACCTGATGCATGAGGTTGCAAGAACGGGAAACCTTCATGAAATAGATCTTGATCCTGAGATAAAAAGGGTTTTTGTTACAGCCCATGAAATTGAACCTGAATGGCATGTGTTGATGCAGGCAACTTTCCAGAGGTATTGTGATTCAGGAGTTTCAAAGACGATAAACCTACCCTCCGATGCATCCCCTGAAGACATAGCCAAAGCTTACAGACTTGCAAAAGATCTGCATTGTAAGGGAATCACAGTTTACAGAGATCAGAGCAAGGTGCAACAGGTCCTTTACAGTGGGACAAAAAGCAGAAAAGAAGAGAAGAAAGAGATCAGGAAACCGGAAGTCGAACAAAAAGTGATTGAGCTTATGACCAAGGTTCCTGACAAATATCTCAAACTGGATGCAACATTCGATCCTGCATGCCCAACCGGAAAATGTGACAAGTAGTTTTTAAAACTACAAACTACCCATTTTCAGTGCATAAGAATCTACATTATTACAATTTTTAACTATATTCTCTCTATTATGGCTCCGTTGGCCATTCCGCCACCCTCGCATATTGCAATTAAACCGGTTCGTTTACCTCGTGTTTCAAGCGCATTGATCATTGTTGTCAGAATACGTGTTCCTGTCGCACCAAGGGGATGACCAAGTGCTATTGCTCCCCCGTTTACATTTAATTTCTCAGGAGGTACGTCAAATTCCTCCTGCCACGCCAGCACAACCGATGCAAAAGCCTCG
>JAJZOT010000229.1 GCA_021847855.1 Thermoplasmata archaeon
AACACCGTATTGCAGGAACCTGTAGCTGTGACTACAGGATCATACCTGTCGAGAAGTTTCATTATTTCGACCTTGTGCGGTATGGTGACGTTGAAGCCATCCATGCCCTTCCTTGCAAATTCCGTAAGACGAGGGAGGTTTTCCCCTGTAACATCCATTGAAATATATATACCACCATACCCACTGGCAGAAAAAATACGGTTGAAGACAAACTGTCCAACGGAATGGCCAACAGGCCTGCCAACCAGCCCAAAAAGTTTCAGATTATCACGCTGCCGGGAGTGTGTCGAATGTCTCCATGAAGCTCCTCAGGTGGCTTCTGAGATTTTCAGGCGTCATCTTTACATTGCGGTGTGTTCCAAAATCCTCAGGTATGGACATGGTTATGGACCCCTGGCTCATCTTCTTGTCATTTTTCAGGTATTCCAGCATACTGTCAATGCCTATATCCCTCAGTGAGACCTGCTGTATGGAGAACCTGTTCATCTGGTTTCTTACCTCCTCCCTGATCTCTGCCTTAGTGATGCCCATCCTCTCCCCTATGTATGTTTCAACAAGCATTCCAGTTGCTATTGCAGGGCCATGGCTTATCCTGTTCTTTGTTGCAGACTCTATGGAGTGTCCTATGGTATGCCCGAAATTCAGTATGCTTCTCTCCCCAGTCCTGTCAAAGAAATCGCGGTTGGCTATTTCCCCCTTTATCTTTATGCTCTTGGATATGAGCTTGATCAGATCATCACCTGAGGAAAGTGAATTTATATCGTCATATTTTGCAAGTATCCTCAGTATTGTCTCGTCCTTAATGATCCCGTATTTTATCATCTCGCATATCCCGTCCCTGAGCTTCAGTGTGTCTCCACCCTTAAGGAAGTCTGTATCAACTATTACTGTGCTGGGATTGTAGAACGTGCCTATGACATTCTTGATCCCTGAAAAATTGATCCCGTTTTTCCCACCTATGGAGCTGTCTATCTGTGCCAGAAGAGTTGAGGGAACTGCGAGAAAGTTTGTCCCACGCTTGTATGTGGATGCCACGTATCCCGCAAGATCCCCAACTGTGCCTCCACCTATGTATATAACAAGAGAATCCCTCTCAACTCCCCTTTCTATGAGCACACCAATTATCTTCTGGTAGTTCCTGATGTTCTTCAGGTTCTCACCATCGGCAAGGACAATTCTTGTAAGCTCACCCCTGAGCGAAGTCAGTTTTGGAATCTTATCTGCGTACAGATCGTCAACGGTCTTGCTCACCATAAGTACAACATGGCTGTATCTGTCAGCTTCAGAGACCATATGATGCATTGTTCCCGGGCCTATGACGACAGACACTTCCTGCCCGTTCAGGTTCAGCACCATCCTTTCAGCGTTGACTTCTATACGGATTCACCACTAAAACGATCTTCTATTCGGATAAATACCTTTGTGAAAACATAACCTGATTCTGTGGTTCACTCGTTTCAATCTTTTCCTGCCGGCAGGTACTGATTATAGTTTCGTCAACCCATGATCACTGGACCGGGAAAAGGTGTTCAGCACATTATATACGGAATGCAGATCTGAATGCTGCCTTTCTGGTGGTGTTTGCCATGCCTGAATAATGCATGGCGTAATTTCAATTTCGCTCTTTCCAGTGTGCCTGCAGAAGGTCAATTGCCAGATCCGCACACTTCACCCATGCAGAGCTTTCCCGGTAAATATTTATTATTAACGCAACTCTTGCCTTCTAGTGGTATTGTTATGAGTTTCAAGGGACTGAAGAGGTTTACAGATATAAAGACTGACGGATACAGCAGGATATCGAATCACGGTGTCATTGCAAACAACAGATCCGCTGCTCTCATAAGCATGGACGGTACAATTGACTGGGCATGTTTCCCCAATTTCAGCTCACCTCCAATATTTTCTTCAATTCTTGACAGGGATAAGGGTGGCTATTTCTCCGTAATGCCATCAAATACGGATGATGTTTATGTTTCCCAGTATTACAAGGAGTTTACAAACATTCTTGTAACAGAGTTCGTTAAGGGTGGAAAAACCATTCTCAGGATCACGGACTTTCTTCCAGCAACCGATTACACAACAATCAGTTTCCCGGAGATCCACAGACTTGTGGAAACACAGTCAGAAGATGTCTCCGTGGAACTGAAGATGAAACCTCTTTTCAATTATGGAACAGAACCGTACCAGGTCTCAAAGAGGAAGTCGGGGTATGTTTTCAAGGGTCCTGAGACAAGCTTTGGAATCGTTTCAGACATACCACTTGATCTGGTTGGGAACATGGTCTCAACAACAATCCTCATGCCAAAAAGAAGCTCGAAATGGGTTATCACAATATTCGGGATAAGGCATCTCAACGATGTGGAGGACTACAAATCATACGAAAGGCTGGAAGAGACATCGGAATACTGGCACAACTGGTCTTCAAAGAGTGTCTATAAGGGTGTTTATGACAGTGAGGTCATGAGATCGGCACTCACGCTTAAGGGACTTTTTTACGAACCCACGGGACTTATGGTTGCTGCCCCCACGGCCAGCCTTCCGGAATCAATAGGAGGGGAAAGGAACTGGGATTACAGGTTCACATGGGTCAGGGATACTGCATATGTGATCGATTCGCTGGCACTGCTGGGTTATAAGAGAGAGGCCACCAAATTCCTTTACGATATGATGGAGATCATAGAAAAGGATGGCAGGATTAAGACCATATACACCATAAACAACGATCTCAGCCTTGATGAAAAGATACTGGACATGGATGGGCACATGGGATCAAAGCCTGTGCGCATAGGGAATATGGCGTCGTCACAGCTCCAGATCGACCAGTATGGATCAATAATTAATGCCATATATTCACTCAACAAGGTGGGAGGCATCATAAACTCGTATCTGTGGAACTTTGTCGGTGAAACGCTTGACACACTGGCGGAAATCTGGCAGAAACCGGATTCCAGCATATGGGAATTCAGGACAGAGCCGCGTCATTATGTCTATTCTAAACTTGTGGCATGGGCTGCATTCAACAGGGCAATAGAGATGGGAAAGGATCTTGGTTTCAGCGGCCCTTACAGGAAATGGCAGTTCTTTGCTAACAAGATAAAGCAGGATATAATCGAGAAGGGATTCAATAAGAAGATAAATTCATTCAGCCAGTATTATGGCAGTGATGAGACCGATTCTGCCCTTCTCAGGATGCCCCTTCTCGATTTCCTTCCACCAGATGACTACCGGATAAAGGGGACTGTGGAAAAGATTGAGAAGGATCTGATGACGCCTGATCATCTTTTCAGGAGATACCTGGAGGACGATGGTCTCAGGGGAAGGGATAACGCCTTCCTTCTCCTTTCATTCTGGTATGTGGAGGTTCTTGTGACCATGAACAGGGTACAGGAGGCAAAGAACATCTTTGATTCCCTTCTTGAGAAGGGAAATCATCTAGCCCTTTTTGCAGAGGAGGCGGATCTGGACACGGGGGAGCTTATGGGCAATTTCCCCCAGGCCATAACGCATCTCGGTGTCATCAGGGCTGCATTCAAGCTCAACAAGGTCCTGAGAATAAACTCCAGATCCGATGGTTACGGTAAGCGTGTGGAAATTGTAGGCAAGATGTAGTACCATCATTCCTCATCATATGGTTAAGGGCAACAATCTCATTTTCTCATTTTTTATGCTGCCCGCAAGACTTTACAACAATACCATGATATTTACAGGTGCATGGTTCACTGAGAATTTACAGAAGCGACAGCTTCGATCCGGGTTACGTTGACCGGTTCCACATTTCCACCAGGGATACAGATTCAATTTTTCATTTCCTGATATCCGATGGAATAATGGTGGATTTCAGATCAGCATTCATGCCTGAGACGCTGGAATCAATGCGTATTCAGAGAATACTCACCTCATACCAGCTCCAGAAGATACTCATGGAATCCGATGATTATCCGTACTTCATAGCAGTCATGTCCCATGCAATATCTGACTGGAAGACAACAATACTGCAGAGCATACTTGACGTCCTGAGGATATCAG
>JAJZOT010000010.1 GCA_021847855.1 Thermoplasmata archaeon
GCGCAGGTATCCCAACTCCGAGGTTTATGAGAAGAGGCGGTCCGATCTTCCTGAGCATGTTATTTATCTCAATAAGAGTCCGCCTTGCGATGAGAAGATGCGCATCTGATTTTGCGGGTGGATTGAACTTTTCGTTTATTGTCTCCGGAGATGATAATTCCTTCGAAAAAGATGCCATTGGATCATATGCGAATGAACTCGCCTGCCAGTGGTGTTCTAGAGGGGATTTTATGATGTAGTCAACAAGTGGATAGGGAACTTCCACCCTTCTAGGATTATATGATTCGGTAGAATCATTCCTCAGAACCTGTGCAAAGACTTTTCCTGGATTCGGACGCGCCCTTGTTGCCTGCGCTATGCTTAGAACAGTGCCTCTGATAGGCTCATCCTCCATTGTAAGGTTTCCCTTTTTATCCGAAGATGTTGCCCGGATCATTGCAAATTCTGGTTTTGGGGCACGGTATATAAGATAATCTTCGCCGGAAAGATCGATTTTTGCAATTTTGCACAATTTTTCCCTCCTGCCACTCTCGTTCAATGCGCCGCCATCGTAATCTGGATCCAGAAAAGTGTCCAGACCAATTCTTGTCAGAACACCGGGTCTCCCAGAAGCAACCTCACGGAACCAGTAAGCAGAGACGCCGATTGGCCATCCGTATACAGGGAATGCGTCATTGAGAGTCAATTTCTGGAGATATGGTGAAAATCCCATGAAAGGAACCAGCATCCCCCTGATAAAGGTGAAATCATTCAGGTCTAACATTCTCTTAAAAACAATATCAAGTGCTCTTCCAGGAGCCGCTGGAAGTGCGTCGGTCTCAACCAGTATTTTATTGGGATGGCCAGTTTTTATATAATTATCAAACAGATCAAGAATCAAGTCTTCCGGTGTGGTTGCAAGGTTAAATCCGGATATTGCTACAGTCGACCTGTCACGTATACATGAAAAAAATTCCACATTTCCATCTTTAACAAATTCTGGACGCATAATAGACAATCATAATGTTTGGTAATAATAAAACTGTAATGCCTTATATACTAATAAAAATAGTTTCCTGCGACCATTGATTCTACCCATATTATACAAGAATTCACTTTAGCTTATCTATCTTTATACCATTGTCTTCATAAAATGCAATAATTTCTCCATCGCCAATCTTGAGCCTTTGAACAATTTTCTTTGGAAGCGTTATTCGGACTGATGTCCCTCTCATAGACACGTGAGCTACATCTATAAGCTGTTTCCTTTCCATATACCGGGATTATGGTAATATATTATTTATATTGCACTTAATGCACTTATTGATATTAGTGTAATTAATTCACCATATCTAACCTGAACATGGCATGCTCGTAAAATCACTAATTACTGGTATTAATAGAAGATAGTACATAATTGATTGAACGTGTCATTAATCATGGAAACAGGTAATCAACCTTTCAGACAGCCTGGACATACACAATCATTCGCAACTTTAGATATGAATTCTCTCCTTCCTTTTTCGATGGGAATGAACGTGCACCAGCATAATCCTGGTGAACCGCATTCAAATAAGGTATTGCATATGTCGCAATTAATTATCCTTGACATATTTGTTGAATCCAATATAAGATAAATCTGTTTCTATGCATTCTAATAATCCAAATCTGATAGGACATCCCACTGAATATAGGATAAACGAAATTTGGGTTTCTGCTTTGGTGAATCTGGTATAATATGAGATCATTCTATTTTTATATCCGAATGCTCTTTAGGATTGCGTTAAAATGGTAACTAAACCTGCAAGAATGTATAGCAAGATTTCAGGTCCCGCTTACACAAGGAAAGAGTTCATGGGTGGCGTTCCATATCCAAAGATTACCACGTTTACCCAGGGCAACCAGAAGAAAGATTTTCCTGTTGAAATGAAACTTATTGCAAAGGAATCATGCCAGATCAGGCATTCAGCACTGGAAGCTGCAAGGGTATCGGTAAACAGGAAGCTTCTTGAAGCTCTTGGCGTTGAGAATTATTTCCTTAAAATCATTCCATATCCCCATCATGTGATCAGGGAGCACAAGATGGCAACCGGTGCTGGTGCAGACAGGATATCCAGTGGAATGAGCATGGCGTTCGGCCGACCTGTTGGCACAGCGGCAAGAGTCAGAAAAGATGATACTATAATGATAGGCAGAGTCAACCTTGACGCAGCGCAGAGGTTGCGCGAAGCCATTCATAAGGCCTCGATAAAGCTTCCTACACCATGCAGAATTGAGATTGTTAAGGGAAAGGAACTTCTCAGCAAGATGGGAATATAGAATTATTTCTTCTCTTTACTTCCAATAAAATTCTGTATTATTTTCGCTGCTAGCATGGCAGTATTTCCGTTGTCGTAAAGGGGTGTCATTTCCACAATATCGAAACCTGAGATCCTTTTTGATAGTTTTTCAATCAGGATTCGCAGATCTAAATCACGCAGCCCGTAAGGCTCAGGTGTACCCACGCCAGGGGCATAAGAAGGATCTATCCCGTCCATGTCTATCGAGAAATAAATGTCACCCTTCATTTTTTTTATGATATCGTCCGCCACTGACGCCATGCCCTTTTCTGATACCTCTCTGGCTGACACGAACCTTACTTGCCCAAAAGCAGGATCGTCGAATTCCTCCTTGGATGTGGATCTTGTTCCAATCGATGTTATTCTGTCATTACCCAGTATTTCAAGGCACCTGTGAGTTACGCATGCATGGTTAAACTTGCTCCCGAAGTATGTATCGCGAAAATCAGAATGTGCGTCGATTATAACCATGCTGCTATCCTTGAAATTCCTGACAGCACCTGTTGTTATCGAATGCTCCCCGCCAAGCATTATCGGGATTTTCTTGTCTTTTCTTATCTGGGAGACAACCTGCTCGACGAGATCAACAACTGTTTCAGCATCCTCTTCCTCGATCAGATCGCCAAGATCATGTATCCGTGAATCCGGAAATTCTATTCCATACCATGGATCAAAAGATTCGAGATTCCTGTACGCATATCTTATAGCTTCAGGTGCCAGTCTGGATCCGCGTCTGTATGATGATGTATTATCAAATGGTACACCAAATACGACATAAGATGCGTCTTCGTATCTGGAAATTGCGTCGGGCAAACCCTTGTTCTGGAAAAAACTGCTCAGTTCTGGAATACTATCTTCCTCTTTCCCATGGTATCCCAGTATGGTACCTCAGTGCCGGGTTTTACCCTATCTGCTATTGAATCGTCCATCTGAATTACAAAAGTCTCAAATGTTTCGCTGTCCATCAGCTGAGCTTCCTTGTTGGCAACAGAGAGAACCTGGGCTGTCTTCTTTTCTATTATTGGCACCTTAATCTTATGTTTAACTGGAAAAACAACGCTTCTTTTCTGGTTGTCAAATGCCCCGATCGCAACGATACGGGCCTTGGCTTCACCATGCTTGCCCGGCTTAGACATAGTAAGTTCCATGATCTTGCATGGCTCATCATCGATTAACATGTATCTGCCGACCTTTAGTTCCCTGACTTCTGCTTCTTGCCAGCCCATTAATTATCAATTTCACTGATAGTTTAAGCTCTAATTAATTTTTGCCGGATTGTAATTTGCTCTAATGGCTGGATAAGAATGAGTTTCTCTGTTTTGCTGATGCATTCTGAATAACTTACCCTTCAGATCATTTCTTCGATGCCAAAGACCTTGATCCTCTTAAGCATGGAATGACCCTGTTTTACAATCTTGCCGTTTATAATCACTGTATCCACATTTGAGGGATTCGCAGAATAGACTATCTTGCTAACTGCATTTTCTATCGAGACGGGGAGCAGATTGGGAGCTTTCAGATCTATAAGTATAAGATCAGCGAGGAATCCGCTTGAAATAGATCCAAGGTCTTTCATTCCCAGCGATCTTGCGGCATTTACTGTCGCCATGTCCAGAATATTCTGCGATGGCATCAATGTCGGATCCCACCTGCTGTTCTTTATTATCAAAGAAGAAAACTTCATCTCCTCAAACATGTTGAGCGAATTATTGCTTCCATTGCTGTCCGTTCCGAGTGAAACTGTTATTCCATTTGACTGCATTTCAGGTATCGGAGGAATGCCGCCGGTACCAAGTTTGCAATTGCTGATTGCGTTCCATGAAACATTGGTTCCGCTTTTTGAAAGGAGTCTTACCTCATGCATTGTAACAAAGGATGAATGAGCGGCGATCAGTTTTTCGCTGAGGAAACCAATTTTATGCAGGTGTTCAACAGGCCTTTCCCCATCATGCTTTGAGGCGAATTCATAAACTTCTTTCCTTGTTTCGCTGAGGTGGGTGTGGATAGTGCATCCCATTTTATCTGCAAGGTCCCTGCATGAATTATATGTTTCATCTGATGCCACATATATGCCCTGAACACCAACTGACGGATATATATAATCGGATTTCTCAACGGATGAAATGAATTTCTCTGCATTCTTTACTGGAGATCCTTTTTGGGTCGTATATTCATCATCCAGTGTTACCCACGACAGGAACCCCCGGATCCCTGAATCCCTTACAGCTTTTGCAATAACGTCCTCTGAATAATATAAATCGTGGAAGGATGTGATGCCGGAATCAATCATTTCGGCTATACCGACCAATGATGAATTGTAAATGCCTTTCTCAGTGCGCTCAGAATCCAGCTTGAATGTTTTTTCAAGGAATTTATCAAGTGTGATATCATCAAGCATAGCCTTCAAATGCGCCATTGCAACATGGGCGTGAGTATTTATAAAACCAGGCATGGCGACCTTGCCATCTGCATCAATTATGGTATCAGCAGAATCATTCACCACGCCGACTTTACTGATCCTGTTGCCCTCAATCAGTATGTCTCCCCTGACAATATTCCGTTTTTCGTCCTGTGTAATGATGATTGCATTCTTGATAAGGATAGAGCCCATTAGGAGTTATTTGATTGGTGTATTAATTTTTTCAGACCCAGACACATGTCGGGATGTATAACCGACAAGAAAGAGAAGAACAGCGACCGCAAGAAAGATGAAGGTTATCTGGAAATTATAACTCGAAAGATATTCAGATAACAAAAATACAGGTAGGCCAATGGCAAAACCTGCCAGGACTGGAACTGCTACTGATTCAATCCCACGATACCCTTTACCAGATCTGGTATACATTGAAAGCAGGATTCCAAGTGCAGATATCACAAATGTAAGGGTGATTTCAATTGATTCTGGTACATTGAACGTTGCAAGTGGGAGATAAAACTGGTAACCAAGCACAACAAGATTGTAGAGTGCGTTGGCCTCAAGTGAGATTGTAGTAAAATATGAAACAACGTAAAGAGATGGATTGTTGATATGATAAGTCGTCAGTAAGATGCTGGCTATTTCAGAACGGAGTGAAACCAGTATGGTAGAGGTGGAAAACATTACAGTCACGACTGCCAGCTGTTCCATGAATATCAGCAGGGAGCCGGTATACTCGGCCACTGTAATAGAAAGCCTCGACTGTATGACGGCTTCCATAAGAAGTATAACACCAATGGCAAATGTCAGTGATGTAAGTGTTGTGAAAGTCAGAGGCAATACGACATACGAAAGTATTGGAATGGTGTAATTAAAATAGAGCTTGAAGAATGTTCCAAGCAGGAATAATAAGAAGAGAATGACGCTTACAGGATAGACATACTCCCTTATACTGCCTGGGGCAAGATGCTTGACCAGGAAAATACCTATTAAAAGAACTATCCAGAAGATGGAAAGGTATGCTATTATAATGCTGCCCAGATATACAAGAAGGAAAAGTGATGGTGCAATTATCAGTATGTTTAATATAAATGACCTGTAACTTATTGCCGATTTTATCACTGTGTCACCTTACCATAAGTATATTCTCCCATGATGAACGGCACAATGCTGTTTTCATTTACCTGTCTGCTCCTTATGCCTATTGAATTAAAGAAATGCGCAATTGCCTTGGTATATGCAGCCTCCTTTGTAACAGCTGCCATGAAAAGTTTCTGATCAACAGGATCCTTTAGTTCAGGGACAAACTGGCTCCTGTTGATAAGAATGAGGATTATCTTCTTGCCAAGGTGCTTTACAGTGGACTTTTCCATGTTGAATTTCTCCGGGAAACCAAAAGGGGTCAGTATGAATATTATTGCCTCCTTCCTCACATTATCTTTTATTTTTTCCAGGCAATCTGCTATATCAAATGTTCCTGACGGTTTCATTTCCGAAACTGCCTTTTCAAGACGGTCGATGTTTCTTGAATTCTTTTCTGGTTTGAAATAAACTGTCTTGGTACTTGAGGTAAGGAGAAAACCCACTCCATCATGGTTCTTGACGATACCATAGCTCATTGCTATGACCTGTGAAATCATCACGTCAAATAAAAGATGGTTGGGTGGTCCCTGGTTCACGGAATCACTGTAATCCATGACGAAGACGACGTCGACCTGTCTCTCCTCTTCCATCTGCTTGATGTAGAGATCTTCGCCGTTCTGGATCCCATAGCGGCTCCATGCAACATATCTGAAATCATCTGATGTGTCATATTCCCGGATTCCGTAGAAATTGTACCCCTGGCCTACTTTTCTTGAGATGTGTAGACCCCTGGTATAGATTAGATTGCTGTATCTTTCGGAACGCCTGCCCAATGTGTCTGAAGTGGATGGGGCAACCTTCACTTCCATGTTTGCAGTGAGAGAATAAGTTGCAAGAGCAAGATGAAGTGGATCATCTGCACTCATCAGCAGGGGGCCAATCTCGTATCTGCCTATTGCTGTGGCTGAAATACTGTATTTTCTTACCACGGTCTCTGAAGGCGCTAGCCTGATCTCTCCTTTAAAATCGCCCCTCGTCTGGAAAACCGACGAAAGAGAATCAAAATAGTTAAAATGAAGCGTGAGCTTTGAATTATTGGTAAATGAGATAACCGTTTCAACAAACTCGCCCTTCCTTGAATAAGGCTTTTTCATGTCCCTTGAAACTGAAACAAGCTTCATAGCGGATGCATGCCCGAGATTAAAAATCAGGATGTCAGATGATATTATTGTTATCATCAGCAGGAAGAAAATAATTGCAGTACTGAAGCCAAGTATAACCGACTCTAACAAACCGTAAACCATCGACCCTATGATCGCGAATCCGGTTCGCCTTATCATTGTGGAGCTTCCACATCCGCAAGGATGCTGTCTATTATCTTATTCACTTCCTCTGTAATGTTGTTCCCGGCAGAAACCATGGCCTCTGGATTGAGGATAAGCCTGTGGTTAAGGAGTTCATGACTCATCGTCTTTATATCTTCTGGTATGACATAATCCCGTCCGTTGATGAGAGCGTTTGCCCTGGCTGCTTTCAGGTATTTGGCAGTGGTCCTGGGGCTGGCGCCCATATAGATCATGTTGTGAGTTCTGGACTTCCTTATTATATCTACAACATAGTTCATGATTTCATCTGAAACATAAACTGTGTTTACCTTCTTCCTTATATTGATTATTTTTTCAGGAGTTAGCTCACTGTTCCTATCAGATTCGACGTTCTGTGATTTTAAAATATTAATCTCCTCTTCCCTTGAAGGATAGGTTAGGATATATCTAAACAGAAACCTGTCCATGAGGGCTTCGGCAAGCGGGAATGTTCCCTCCTGCTCGATCGGGTTCTGCGTGGCTATGACAAAAAATGGTTCTGGAAGGTTCTCGGTGATTCCACCTGTTGATACATGCTTCTCCTCCATTCCCTCAAGCAGTGCACTGTGAACCTTGGGCGGGGTACGGTTCAGTTCGTCAGCCAGTAATATGTTTCCAAAAATCGGGCCCTTCCTGAACTCCATCTTCCTTGTCTCAAGGTTGAAAACAATCCCGCCTGTTACATCCGAAGGGAGCATATCAGGTGTGAACTGGATCCTCTTGAAAACGAGGCCAAGGTTTGCGGCAAACTCACTCGCAAGCATGGTTTTTGCAAGTCCGGGTACTCCCTCAAGGAGGACATGATTGTCGCTCAGAAGTGCAACGAACATAAATCTGACAATTCTTTCGGATCCGATAACTTTCCGGCCTATTGAACGCTGAATGTTGTAAATTGTGTCTCGAAATGATTTCAAGTCGCCAGTTTCCAGTATTTCCATATTATTACCTTCCTGAATGTTCTCTGCCTAAAGATTCCAGTTCTGCCTCAAGATCAACAAGCTTTCTAAGTGTGTCCTTTCTCCTTTCAACTGCCTTCTTTTTCAGGAACCTTATGCTTGATGTCATCCTTCGGTTATACCTTGTATATTCCTTAATCAGCTTTCTATACCTTTTGTACTTTAATTTTGCCTCGTTAAAATTCCTGCTTATATCTGAAACTGTTCTACTGTAATTTTCCCTCATTATATCGGCAACCTCCATGTTGAATTCATCTTCCGGAAGCTGGAATATCTCCCTTCTGGACTCAAAACTCGGAAGTGAGTCTATCCTCTGCTTTTTTGTATATCTTTGAAGTGTAAATGAATATGCAAATAAGATTGCAACGGGAATTGTGAATTTAAGCATATCAACCGGTGATGAAAGCATCTGGTGCAGAGAACCCAGAAAATCAGAATAAATAGTTCCAAGTATGGATGATCCACTCAAATAGTGTCCTCCGAATTGACCTGCTTCTCAACCTCTGCGTAATAAAGCTTCATTATGTCCATATAGCTGTAAATGTCTTCAAGCCGCTGAATTATCGTCTCAGAATCCGGGTTCCAGTTTTCGCTGAATCTTGTGCGTTCATAATACTCAAGATAGAAAGAAGTCAGCTTCTTAAGCGCATTGAATTTTTCAGATTTGGATATATTTGTAAGAACGTATGAATTCATGCTGTCCATGATTGCATGATTGTCAACATATCCATATTCCGGTACCTCAACTCCGATCTCGGTCAACGATCTGATTATGAACTGCCTGTTTGTTTCGGATTTGTCAGTAGAGACTGAAAAAAATCTCATATAATCATTCTTGGCATAATTGTATCCAGTGACGATTGCCTTCTTTATCCTCCCGTCGCCAAGTAACTTCCTTGTTTCTGCAATCGGAGGTATATCGCCAACCGTCTTGATCTTGATGATTGTCTTGGCGCGCGATACCCGCTTTGATTCCCTGCTGGAAAACAACCTCTTCAGAAAGGATTGTTTTTTTTGTTTCGGTTGTGATTCGACTTCCATTTAACATGCACCATTTTAATTTAGTGATACCCCGTAGTAATAAACCTCAAAATGAGTAGCTATATGAACATTTGCAGATGTGTTGTATGTTATTATCCTGACAGAAATCTGGCCATTAACCTGAAAATCTGTGTCCAGATATATAACTGAATAAGTACCAGTATAGGAAAGAGTGAACGAAACGTTTGAATTATTAATGTAAAGATATGTTATGCCAGACAGATTCAGGCTGACGTTTCCGCTGTAAATTTCACCGGTCACTTTTGTTGCATTGCTGAATTCATATACAATTTCACCATTATTATCCGTGTATAGAGAAGTACTGAGATTATCCCGTTTATTTGAGACGTTCAGGAATATATCCATGACGGGGGATGTCGAAGTAAGGGTTGCATTTTTGTAATAATCACTAATCGAACTGGTAAGGTTGACTGCCAGAAGGTTCTTTCCATATAAACCGAAAATTGTTATATTTCCGTTTCCGGATGTAACAAATGCCGGGTTTCCAGAATCGATTGCATAATAGAATGATTTAACTGTATCAAAATCCAGTATGACGGCATATGGTGTTACAGCTACTGTCTTGTTTGTATTCCTTTCTGTAATAGTAATATTGAAAGACTCAACAATGAAATGGGCGTTTTCATATGAAATGTTGAATGTTGCATTATAACCTGGGAAGGAGAAAACTGTTCCGTTGTTTGTGAATTTATGGGTGATATTAATGGGCAGGGAACTGTTGGTAATGAGGAGAGTTTGAGACGGGACAGACCTACCCTCGGATGTAGTGTTTGCAGAATCAAATAAAGTTATATGTGTAATATATAACTGCCGCGGTGTCAGTGAAACCGGCAGATTTACGGATCCGGTATTACTTATTGTAGTTGAGAAGGAATCATAAAGGGTGGAAGCTATGAAAAATCTGTAGTTCCCGGATTCCAGGTCGCCTGCATATAAGGAACCTGTAGAATTTGTCTCTTTTATTACGTAGAAATCATGATTGGATATCCTGAAAATAACGAGGAAATACGTGGATTCAACTGGTTTGCCTGTCGATGCGTTCAGCATATTAAAGGTCACATTATGGAAGGAGGAGGATGTATAGTTACCGGCTCCACTGAGGTTAGCCTTTACTTCTCCTTCTGTCAATCCTGGAATCAGCTCGTTGGTCCATGTCTGAAGGCCGTTTACAATCGGAGTGAGCGAAATGTTCACTGAAAGGTTTTTATCAATGTTAAGCAGTTTTGTTTCGTTGCTTATGTAATCAACTGCTGATGCATTGAAGGTGTAATTTCCCTCTACAAGGTTTATATCATAGAAACCGGTCGAATTGGTTTTCACTGAAACTGAGGAATTGGACACATTATATAGATCAACCTTGACTTCGGCTCCGGAAATATAGAGGTGATTGTAAGCATTGGTGATTTCACCATTCACGGTGAAAATAAAACTGCTCTTCGGTGATAGTGAGAAGTTGTCCAGTGTAACATTTTTCACAATAGAAACATTGAGATAATAACCGAAATATGGGATTGTCTCGATCAGGAAGCTATAGTTTCCCTGGTAATTAAATTCAATGAGATATGTCCCGTTAATGGAAGTCTCGACAGGAGTGTCCCGGTATGTCCCGTTTTCATCTGATATGAAATTCAATAATGTCAATGCAACTGGAAGACCATCCAATGTATTGTTTACTTTCCCTTCAAGTATATAGGTTCCCCTTGCAGAATAATTAACCGTTGAATTGTAAACAGGTACAGGCGGAGGTGGAATCTGGTAAGATGGTGTCTTGAATGGATTTATGCTGTTGAGCGTGATATTTACATCAGTTTTGTTTGTGTCTATGTATAATGTGGTCTGATTCGCACCATAACCTACCCTGCTTGCATTGATTGTGTCCGTTCCTAATGGGACCTCAATGGTATAAAAACCCTTATTGTTCGTATAAGTTGTCCTGTTGTCGTTGAAAGAGTGAACGTTTGCATTTGATATCGTCGAATGCGTTGCCGTCAGCACATATCCGCTTACATTGAATACAGGATGGTTCGAAGTTAGAGTGAGCTTCTCATTGATAATGTTTGAACCAGTTACATTGAGTTCGTAAGGATAAGGTTGCGGATTTATGAATTTCTTGTTAACAGTAATACTGTAAGAATCATTATAAAGGCCGATGGAAAATAAGCCCTGACCGTTTGACGAGACTGTACCGCTGGAGAATGAACCCAAAAATATGATCTGCACGTTTGAAGCAACTGTCCCGTTCTGATAAACAGTAGAACCGGAAACACTATATTTAACCGCAGGACTTAATGACAGATTCAACCAGACTGTCTTTCCTGTTAATGTAAGCAGTACTTCCTTTTTAGCAAATCCCGGAACCTTAATGAAAAAGTAGCCGGTACCGGCGCGAAGAGCTGTGAATGAATATCTACCGGAATTGATCCTGCTGATTGCCCCTGCAGGGTAAAGTGAAATAAACGCTTCAGAACCCTGAATCAGCTGACCTGAAGATGCATTTTTAAGGTATCCTGTAATAACAGTAGTTGCATTTCCGGAAAAACTAAAATTGAAAAGTGTAGCATTATCTGTGTCCAGTGTAACGGGAACCAAAGTCTCATTATAGAAGAATGTTTCATTTATGTTAGGTGGTGGTATCACGTTTTTAGGGATTTTAACAGGACCTGTTGGTGGCACCACGTGTATGAAGAAGAAAAGTGAAGAGAGAATTATAATTGCTGCGATAAATGCAGCTACTCCTTTTGAGTTCAACTCTTTGCAAATTTAATCAACTATATAAGTATCTTGGTACCAGTTGGCGGAAACTAAATTAATTCCTCATTTTGACTGCCACGCCTTTTTTAAGATCCCGCATTGCAATTGAAGGCATTTTTGAAACTCCCACGCCCCGTATCTCTCCATTGTGAACTACGACAACTTCGTCCTCGATTCCGATGTCTTCTGTGGATGAAAGTATACCGACCGGATAGATATTGGCTGTTGGCTTGAAATCGTCTATTTCGACCAGAAACTTGGTGTTTTCAAGAAAAGCCGGTGCAATTTCCCTGGTGATAGTTTCTTTTCCCTGAGTCCGGTTAAAGACAATGCAGACTTTTCCTGCTTTGGTAAGCATATCCTGGTTATAGCTTTTTATCGCCCTGGTCCCTTCCAGATACGGTTCAATCCAGTTTCCGAATTGGAACCTGGCAACGGAGCGAAGCTCCTCATATCTTTCGTTTAAGTGCCTGCGCCTGGATTTGTTATCAGTCACATCGGAGACGACTTTTCTCAGATTAGAAAGATCCGATTGTCTCCCTGAACGGCCCTCTATAAATATTGAATCCTCCGGGAGAACTTCCTTTAAGAAGAGCAGATCCTCTGGAAGGAATGCAATTATCCTATCGTATTTATTCCTATCAAGATAAGATTTCAACATTGTTGAGATCATTTTTTTCTCGTCCTCGAACCACTGCCCGATGACGGGTATATCATAGAATGCGGCAGGGTAAATACCCTCCAGTTCTCTCGGAACAAGACCAACTGGGGATGTCACTATCAATTCGTGAAGATTTTCTCTCAATCCAGATAATGCCTCAATTATTCTCTGGTGGCTCCTGGAGGATGAATACGGTTTCCGGGCTGAACATGGTAGTAGCAGAAGAAAATCTCTCCCTTCAGGTTTGACGTAATTATTGGTGATTTTCTTTCTATATTGAAGCAGATCGGGTCGGTAAATCGAAAGTATTTCATTTGCACGTATAAAGGGTGTTACCCTTGGAAATGCAGAAATCTGTTTATCTGCATATTTATTGTCAAGATTTCGGATTATCTCAATGGATTTTCCAGATATAATGTATTTCTCAACTAATTCACGAAGCGTTCTGCTTTCAATAGCCCTTCTGACAGTTAATATCTCTTCGTTGACGTAGTTTAGATTGTCTTCAAATGGATCAGCCTCTGACTTCGCATATCCAAAAGGCGTTATCTTAAAGTGATCAGTAGAAAGTTTTCTCAGCAATATGTCGTCGAAAATTGAGAATCCGAGATACACAAGGGAGGGTATAAGGAATGGGTCAGATATGCCTGGACCGTAAATCAATTTTTTATAACCGTATATTGAATGTATCTTCATCATCTCGTCTACCAACGAAGATGAATGTTGCAGCAGATATGATGCATTTCTGAATACGAGAATATCATCAAGTTCTACGATATCTGCGGAGGCGGCCTCCAGATAAGATCGTTTTGAGTATTTCTTGATCTCCCTTCCAAATATAAAATTAGAATCAGCTTCTGACTTGAAAAAAGATCTATCAGTTGTATCGATAATTCCAGGATAATCGAAGACGCTGTCCAGTGTTCCGGTCCTGGAAAAACAGAAAAAAGCCCTATCAACAAACATCTTTATATTCCAATCTTTATGCTACATCTCAGAACAATAGATAAAATCTATTGCTATGACAGGGTTTCAGATACTTTATTTTTCAAACTCTTTAATTTAGCAGAATTTCTGTCTGAAATATACCAAAATTTAATTAGTTTCTTTTTAATGTGCAGACAATCATAATCGTTTGCATTTGCTGTCGGAAAGGTTCTATTAATGGTTAACTCAACTGTAAAAATGAATTTGGTCCTGCCCGGGGACATATTGGGTACGTCGGAAGAGTTTCTTCCAGGTAGAAACGTGCTGGATCAGAATGGTGAATTGATCGCCCTTAAGCCAGGTACTATGATTAAGGATGAAAAAAACCTTACTGTGTCTGTGCATTCCTTTAAGGTAACGATTAAACCTAAACCTGGAGATGTGGTTTATGGACAGGTTACGAAGAGTGATCGCGGGAAATACAACATAGCCATTGGTGCATTCCAGGAACCAGGGCATAAAGAATTGATACCTACCAAGATGGAGGCTACCCTCAAGGTCGAATCGTCCAGAGATGAAAAATTTGTTCCTGTTCGGATTGGTGACTATGTCAGGGGCAAGCTGTTTGTTTCTCGATATGGTACAGATATATCCATTGGTGGCCGGGAATTTGG
>JAJZOT010000230.1 GCA_021847855.1 Thermoplasmata archaeon
TGCACCTTGGGTGAAAGCGGCACCCCTTTGGTGGATCAGTCAGGTCCGGCGAAAATCCAAGAGTGAATTCAAGCTTGTCTGACTTCTCAGTTACCCTTTCAGCTGCAGAGAATGTATTTATCACACTACTCGTGAATGGATGTTTTGAATCTGATACAATTGTTTCAGGTGTACCTTCCTCGACGATGTTGCCTGCATACATGACCAATAGTCGGTCTGAAATAGAATTCAGCACAGTCAGATCCTTTGAGAAAATGACGATGCTTAACTCCTTCTTCCGTCTGTGCTGCTCCCTTATAAATGACAGTATCTTCAGCTTAGTGTTGACGTCATAACTGCTGGTCGGTTCGTCAAGAACTATAATTCCAGAGTCAACTGAAAATGCCATAGCTATGACCATCTTTTGTCTGATTACTACCGGAACATCGTCCGGATAAAGATCAGCGATCTTTTCAGGGTCGTCTATACCTAGTTCGCGCAGTACCTGGTAACAATATGAGAGGGCTACCTCTCTGATATGTTCGTATTTCGTTGAATTGAGAATGGATCTGACCAGGTCTTTGGGCGAGGTTGATGACTTCAACTTCAGTTCAACAGACTGCAATTCCCTCTCAAGGTCAGCTTTCAGTTCAGTATCTTTCTCGTCGTTTGCCATTATAACATCAAGTGAAAGCTTGTTTTTCTGCAATTCAAGTAATATGGTGTTTCTTACATTCTCAATCTCTGAAACATCAGTGCCTTTCTTTTCCTTTGATATAATATCAAAAATCTGCTCATGGAGGTTCTCCTGGTCAGTCGAGTTTTCAAACACATTGAAAATTAGAGACCTATTGTTGAAAATGGCGTTTTCTGTTAACCAGATACCTATCAATCTGTTTCTGCCAGCAATGTCGGGTTGTTGCTGAACAAGTTCAATCAGAGCCTCAACATCCTGGAGTGATGCCTTTTCCCTTTTTATTATCGAACTGCAAATGCCAGCCGCATTTCTTGACAGAACTGTATATACCATATGGTCTTTAAGCTTCAACCCGGGATTGAGTGAACGGAACGCATTCTCTGGCACAAGCGTAATCGAATGGCCTCTGATCTTTTGCATTATTCTTTCCTGTTCCCTAATCAGTGTTTCGCCAGTTTTTCTTTTCTTACCGGATGCAATCGAAGCTTCAAACTTTGCAAGGCTCTTAACATCCCTGTATATGTTGAAGCCATTTATCCTGACGGAACCTCCGACCACATAACCAGGCTCCATAAGCAGGTCAATTATCGAATTTGATACAACTGTTTTTCCGCTGCCGCTCTCTCCAAAAACGCCGAGGATTTCGCTTTCTCTCAACGAAAAATTAAGTCTCGTGATTACTTTTGAAACCCCCTCTTGTGTTAGAAAATAGACCTTAAGGTTGCTGACTGACAGTGGGACTTCTGCCATACCCTCAATGTTTGAATTCATCATCTATCTCTCAAACCTCCATTTTTTCCTGTTCAAAGAAGATTTCAATCCAGTTCCTAGGAGATATACTCCAACCCCAAACCCGATGATAAAAATGCCGGGAATAACCAGTGGCCACCAGTAACTGGTTCCAATATAAGCATTTCCCCATCTCATCATATTTCCAATTTCAGGAAGGTATGGATTAACTCCCCCAATGTTTAGGAAATCGACAGTGGCCAGCAACTCAAAAACTAGACCAAGGTCAAGGATTATTCTGATCGCAATATCAGGTAAAATATTTGGGAAAACATGGTAAAACGCAATCTTAGTCCGTGAATCTCCGGAAGCAACTGATGACATTATATACATTTTCTTCTTGGTTGACCTGACCATGTTTCTAGTTCTACCGGCGTAAAGGGGCCACCAGGTAATTGCAAGAGCAAAAGCAAAGCCCTCATAACCCAGGTTTAAAACTGCAGCAATGATCACTGCTAAGCCTATTACCGGGATCTGAACAAAGAAATCAGAGAATTTGGAAATTACTTTATCAATAATTCCATTCGAAACCCCAGCATATAGTCCTGCAACCATGCCGATCCCAGCTCCAACCAGAACAACAAACAGTGAAAAACCGAGATCAAATTTTATCGCCGCAAAAACCACCGGCAAAACCGGTAAACCGTATGAGGTCCCACCAAATAAAAACCATCCTCCAGAAAAAAGACCCTGCGGTGTTGTGAGCGAATAGTTACCATGAAAGGTTGTAACAGCATTGCTCATAGATCCGGAAACACCAAGATATCCGGGATAAATCAGATCCAAAAGGCCAATTAAGAAGTAAAATACTGTTATTATTAATCCTGCGATCGCAGCCTTATTTGTAAGTGACATTTTAACAGATTTTGTGGCCTGTTTTGATTTAAGTACCATGGTGACCGTAGGTGGTTCAAGGCGTTCCTCCGTTATGTTTGGTTCAACCATCTTAATCCACCTCGCCAGATGGATTTATCCGGTCCATGGCAATCCCCGAGATCAGTCCCGTTAAAATGATCAGCAGTCCAAATATAAAAAGCGAGTAAATTGCCAGTGGATAATTTCTGGTAGTTGTTACAGACTGGTAAAATGCCCACCCAATTCCCTGATAATTAAAAACCGCCTCAATTATTATTAGATAGGTCAGTACAGTCATCATTATAACTCTAATATGCTTTAAAACTTCATATCCGCCTTTATCCAGAAGGTACTTCTTTGTGATCAGCCATTGAGGAGTTCCAGTGGCCCTTGCCAGTCTCACGTATCCTTCCTTTATGGATTTGATAATACCTGATCGATATGTCTGGAGTAGGAGGGTCGAGATAAAGAAAACAAGCAGCAGAAATGGAAGTATAAAATGCATAAATGCTGAATAGGCAATGGAAAGATTGCCGTGAATAAGACCATCTATTAGTGGCACATGGGTTGGAAATGTTGCTCCTGATAGTGAATACGTCCCAGTTATACCAATTGCGGTACCGTTAAACAGGAACCTGGCAAATGCTGCTAACACGAACACAGGGATGACAGTCCCTAATGCAGTGTAAGCTGAAACTGGAGAACTTCTCGATGAATGCGGTTTGTTACCATAGGAAATTCCCAGCAATATTACGATTGGAACTGAAACAACGATCGACAAACCAAGCAGAAATATTGTGCTTGGCAGAGTGTAGGATATCACCGCAGACGCGCTAAAACTCTTAAACGACCCGACGACAGAGGGAGCCATCCCCCAGTTACCGGTAAACGTGCTTGCGACGAATAAACCAAATTGAACCAGAACATTCTGGCTGCTTTCAAGAATACTTTTTCCTGAACTGGAAACGTATTGTGAAAAAACGATCGAACTGTTCTGTAATTCTGCAGCATACAGGATTACGAAGAGAAATACCAGCAGGCCAATCAACTCGATGACCGCATATAAAACCCTTCTGGCAACACTCATCCTTTTATTCATAATACTCCCACATCATGAGTAAGGTGTAATAAAATCTTTTTATTTTACTACAGATAATTTAAAAGGCATGTTGAAAACATCGCGAAATTGATTATAAAAAAAAACTTTTTTTCTAATATAGTCTGTTTTAGCTTTAATTGTATACGTCATGTATTAATATTGTCTTAAAATACGCTATCCTGACAGAGTATGACAAAAAGTGAAGTAGTTGTAAGAGTAGCTGGTGCAGCCGGGGAAGGTGTTCAGTCTGCCGGTTTAATTGTTGCCAAGACGTTTGCTAGGTCCGGACTAAATGTCGTGACTTATAATTATTATCAGGATATTGTAAGGGGTGGTCAGAGCTGGTATCAGATCCGCGCTTCACATGAAAAAGTTATGAGCCAGGGCGATGGGTTAGATCTTCTGATAACCATGAATATCGATGGTCTTGTGAGGCATACGAATCCTGAGATAAATGAAGGCGGCGCTTCCCCATTGCAGGGAGTCGCAATTTTCGATAAATCGATCTCCGGATATAAACAGCAGACGGGTGTCAATTATTGTGCCATGCCTCTTTCTGAAATTGCATCGAAGCACAGCAAAG
>JAJZOT010000231.1 GCA_021847855.1 Thermoplasmata archaeon
CCCTCCCTATTTTCCCCTTCAGGAGTTTGTGGTTTTCTGGGCGCAGGAATACCTCTCTTTATAAATTATCTCTTCCCAACTCATGGTTATCTGTCCATAATTTCCGCAATTCTCGCTATGGGAGCCCTCGGCGCCGGAATAGGCAGATCTGTTTCTGGTCGTTATATTCTCTGGATAGTGACAATGCTCATTCTTGCCACGTTGATTGCGATTGTTGGAAATTACCTCAGAATAGTGCCTTAACAAACCATAGAACACTTTGATGTGATGGGAAATCCCACCTTTACTGATTGAAGTATTATTTGCATGTCTCAGTTATAACGGTAACGTTTGCAGCGACAACCACCTTTCCACTGGGAATGCATCTACCACTCTGAAATTATATTCAACAACTCTTAATTTTATCTTTTTCTGAACTGGAAAATGTTTTAAACACTGCGTAATAATGCATCATGGAACAACCTATGCCTGATGGACAGAGATATATTGGAAAGTTCATTCTTTATTCGGCCCTTGATGAACCCGATGTTGATATTGACAGCTACACGCTCAGCATATTCGGGCAGACAGGAAAGAGACTTTCATACACCTACAAAGAACTCATGGAAATGGAACATGTCAGGTACACCAGGGATTTTCACTGCGTAACGGGATGGAGCATAAAGGAGGTAAAATGGGAAGGTGTCAGCCTTAAAAAGCTCATAGAGACTGCTGACCCTCATGGAGATCCGAAGTGGGTTATGTTCCACTGCATGGATGAATATTCGACCCCTGTGCCATTTGAAGATGCAATGGGAGAAGATTCTATTGTTGCCCTCTTAATGGACGGAAAACCCATACCGAGGGAGAGTGGTTTCCCGGCCAGGCCGTTCATTCCTCACCTTTATGGCTGGAAAAGTGCAAAATGGCTCAACGGTATAGAGGTAATGCAGGATTACGAGGAGGGATACTGGGAGTTAAGGGGTTACCACTCCAGGGGAAATGTTTGGGAAAACGAGCGGTTCAAGAGTCTTCTGGGAAGGCACCTGAAACGTACTCCCATGAAGAGAAGGGATCAATAGGCCGAGGAATTATTAAGAATCGGCTTGCTCAAGCCTCTCCTTCATGTTATAGTAAACCTTCCAGAGATCCTCAGGAAATCTATTGCCAAAGGATTCAAGGAATGGCTTTGTCGCCTTTAGTTCCTCCAGGTACCCCCTGCTGTCAACATGAAGCAGTTGCTTCACAATTTCCCTGTCCACGTTTCCTGCATCAAAGGTATCTGGATCTGGAGTATATCCGATTGGGGTTTTAACGACATTACTGATCTCATCATTGACTCTTCCCGCAATCCATTTCAGAACATATGTGTTATATCCGTATCCAGGCCACATGAATTCTCCACCATTTCCCTTCCTGAACCAGTTAACATTGAATATCTTAGGAGGAGAGGTGAGTTTTTTACCCATGTCAAGGTGGTGCTGAAAATAATCGGCCATATTGTAACCGACAAAGGGACGGTTGGCCATTGGATCATTCCTCAGGACTCCAACCTTGCCCTCAGCGGCTGCAGTCGTCTCAACTCTCTGCATTGCTCCTATGAGAACACCCTCTTCCCAGCTGAACGCCTCATACACAAGAGGGATGAGGTCCCCTCTTCTTCCTCCATAAAGGAAAGCCGAAACAGGAACTCCACCACCATTTTCATACTGGGTTGAAAGGTGTGGGTACTGGGTTATTGGTGATGTAAACCGGGAGTTTGGGTGCGCAGCGTTTCCCACACCGTCGTATGGTTTGCCAAGCCAGTCTATTATTCCCTGGGGCTTCTGATCCATACCCTCCCAGTATGGATTCATATCTCCGTCAACTGCAACATTCGTGAATATTGTGTTCTTCCTTATGGAATTCATGGCATTTGGATTGGTCCTGTAACTTGTATGTGGGGCTACCCCAAAAAATCCGTACTCAGGGTTGATACCCATCAATCTTCCCTTTCCTGAATGCATCCATGTGATATCGTCGCTTATGAGCCAGCTCTTCCACCCAGCGGAGGCCATTTCCGGCGGTGGTTCTATCATGGAGAGGTTGGTCTTTCCGCTTGAACTTGGGAAGGCACCACTGATATATGTTGTTCTTCCACTGGGCTCCTCGAGACCGATCAGCATCATGTGTTCAGCCATCCAACCTTCAGTTTTTGCCATGGATGTGGCAATCCTCAGGGCATGGCATTTCTTACTGAGCAGAGCATTTCCCCCATAATTGGAATTGAGACTTATAATAAGTCCCTGCCCCCGATTCTCTTCTGGAAAATGGCATATATACCTGTTGCTCGGAATAAGGTCCATTGTAGAATGTATCCCCACTGTCATCCTGTTGGTCTTTGCCATGCGATCCATGGCCTTTATCCCGGACCTCGTTATGATATTGAGGTTCGCAACCACATAGAGGCTGTCGGTTATCTCTATTCCTCCCATTCCGTAATCAGAATCCAGCGGCCCGAGCCAGTAGGGTACCACGTACATGGTCTTTCCGGACATGGATCCTCTCAGGAGTGTGAAAAGCCTCGAATATGCCTCCGAGGTATGCATCCAGTTATTGGTTGGTCCAGCATCGTCCTTGGTACCGGTGGTGCAGATATACGTGTCCTTCTCTGTCCGTGCAACATCGTTTGGGTTGCTTCTGTAAAGATATGAATCGGGATAATTTTTCTGGTTCAGCTGCAGGAGGGAACCTTCTTCAACAAGCGTTCTTATAATCCCCCTCTTTTCTTCAGCGGTTCCCCTGATAAATACAATTCTGTCAGGCCTCGTGTGACTTGCAACAAGTGCAACAATGCTTCTTACACGATCAGTGAAATCGTTGTTATGTTCGCTGATCTTGGCGAGCATTTCAAACACGTTTGCTTCCTTCATATATTTCCCGTATAATTCCTGATCCAGGAGATCCCGGGGCAGGTCTTCTGTAGTAAACATCTCATGTCCCTATCCGTTGCATATTTTAAGCTTTTCACTATTTAAACGTGGTAAACATACGACGTTCACCGAATTGAATTACAATCACAGTGCATGGGCAGAGGAACTCTCCTCAGAAAACTAATTAATGGGTTAAAGCTTTAATCCTCTTATGAATACGGGGCAGAATTCCACTGTTGAGTTAATAGTTGCAAATCCTGGAACAGGTAAAACCACAACCCTGGCAAAAAAGGTATCCTCCCTGATCCGCGAAGGAGTGAAGGAGAGCGAGATCCTCTGTATAACATTCACGGAGAAGGCAGCAGAACAGATGTTGAGAAGCATTTCGAGCGAACTGATAAAGCAGGGTCTGACTAATGCAAAGGTATTCGAAATCAGGGTCTCAACGTTCCACAGCTATGCCATGCAGTATCTCAAGGAGATGGACATATCACCAAGACTTGTGGGGAACAACTACCTTCGTTATTCCATATATCGCAGTGTGATGGAGAGGAACGTTTTCAACTACCAGGCACAGTACATAATAGAACAGATGATCCCGAAAATTGAAAACGCCATCAGGTACCTGAAGAGTTTTGGTATCATGCCTGATCACATTACTGAAGGGAGAAGCCTGCAGGAACTTCAGGAGATGTACCAGCAGGAGGGGGTTTCAAGTGCCTCGCTGGAGGAAGTTAAGGCGTTTCTATCATATTTCATTGAAATCTTCAGAGATTATGAAGCCAGGAAAAGCCGAGATGGCATGATGGACTTCAATGACCTTCTTATAAAGTTTCTTGACATGTTCCCCGGAAAACCAAAACGCTACAGGTACGTACTTGTGGATGAGCTTCAGGATGTAAATGATCTGGAAGCGGCTATTGCCATGCTTTCAGGTGAGAATGTTTTTCTCGTGGGAGACAGGAAACAGGCAATTTTTGGGTTTCAGGGTGGTTCTCTTTCCAATTTCCAGAAATTCATAGACGGAGAAGGTACAAAGGTATCCACACTTGACCTCAACTACAGGAGTACCTGCAGAATCATTGAATATTCGGGAA
>JAJZOT010000232.1 GCA_021847855.1 Thermoplasmata archaeon
CTGCCTTTCACTTTATAGCAGATTTCCTCACGCTGTCAGGTGATTTCCTCGTCTCTGATCTTGGTTATATCTGCAAACTTGATCAGGATCACAAGATCCAGATTTTCAGTCAGAAAGCTGTGCCCGCCTCAATACTCGGTGATTATATTGTTAACGATTACAACCTTTACATAACGGAGAAAGGTAAGGACGACAGATCCCGCGTTGGTACCGTTGAGTATGATAACAGGACCAATACCTTTGTGGTTTACCCCTACGGGAAGAGGAATATTTTCCAGAAGAAATCTGGATCGCTATCACAGAAGGTTATCAGGGGAACGATCAACGAAGGGGATATAATTTCTATCAGGCCGGACCTCAGGGATGGAACTTTTTCATATTACAGGGTAAGAGTGTAAGAAATGGATGCAGCAATGAAGAGTATCAGGGGAAAGGTACGTGAAAGGGATGAGGACACAATATGTGTTATCCTTTCAGCAATGGAAAATGAGATAGAGAGAAAGGAGCAGTTTTTTGCTGCACTCGCTGATGGAATGGGCGGGACCGCCAGGGGTGATGTTGCCAGCAGGCTGGCAATCTCGGAGGCGAGACACATCGGCTCATCAATGATGAACCGTGACCTCACGTCTGGTGATATTGTGAATTCAATTAACAGGATATATGAAAATGCAAACAATTCACTTCTCACTTATGTTTCAAGAAACAACATGCAGAAAATAGGCACAACTCTGGTCGTAGCATATTTCGATGGTATCGATCTGTATGTAGGAAATGTCGGTGACAGCAGGTTATACATTTTCAATGATGGTAAGAGGAGCTTCAGGACAGCCGATCATTCCTATGTTGAAATGCTCGTGGATCAGGGGATCCTGACAGAGGAGGAATCCAAGTATCATCCAAGGAAAAATGAGTTAATGAGGGCTATAGGATTTGAGGAGGATCCCCTACCGGACATATACCGTCTGAGAACTTTCAGGGGTGACTCCATCCTTCTATGCTGCGATGGTCTCTGGGAAGCTTTCGATGATACGATCATTGCAAAGGGGCTTCAGGCGAACATGTCCTGTCATGATTCCCTTGACGTACTGATAAACCGTGCCAATGAGGTGGACGGAACAGATAACATATCAGCTATTCTTCTGAGACCGTATGTCGAGACAACCGAGGAATCTGCGCTGAAGAAACCCACGAAATCCACTATATAAGGTCAAAAAGGCAAACGTTCAATCCCTCTTTCTTGCCAGATTCAAGGCGACTGCGAAAGGTATTGCTATCCAGAGGAGGCCCACCAGGATCAGTAAAGGCGACACAAGCCCATATGATGATGGATCAATCGAGATGGATGAAATTAAGCCTATCTTGCCTGTGAACATTGTCTGCACAAGAGACGAAAAACCTGAAGGGCTGATGTAATCGAATGCGATAGTGCCCAGGACATATTCATTGCTTGATGAGGATACTCCCAGAGCGGCAAGTATTGCAACCGGTATTATGGACCAGAAGAGATCAAGAACAATGAAAACTGCAATGGATGCCCCGAGCAGGGCTCCCTGGGATTTCACTATGTGTGAAAACATGTATACAATTCCCAGGAAGGCCAATCCTTCGACAACATAAGTCCAGACGAAATAGAGGCTGAAGTAATCAGAAAGATACATCGAAAAATAATGATCTATAATCAGGTCGGAGAAGATCATCGAAACGCCAACTGCGATAATTATTGCAACTGCATTGGCGACAAACCTGGAAAAAATTAGGCCACCCCTTGTTACAGGGCGCTTTAATACAGATTCCAGCACCCCGCTGGTTCTGTCCTTTCCATACGTGAGATATCCTGCAAACACAGCCAGTATCGGTATGAGGAAGCCGAGTATGGCAGAAGTGCCCGAAAATACGAGGGACTGCAATTCACTCTGCGTTATTGGAGAGTAAAAAGTCATAGGTCCTATAACCTTCGGGCTTGATGGAATACCTGTTGCATTTTCCGCAAGTGCTGCAAATGTGATATTTTTCTGCGAATTGCTGACATCAGGAAATACATTAAGAACTGTAAATCCGGATTCTACATACTTGAACGTGTAGTCTGTTGTTGGTGATCGGAGAAAACTGCTAGATAAATTTCCAATATATACGGTGTATGAGGGTGCTGTGGCACCATCCGGACCCACATAGAAGAGCTCCAATCCAACATCAGATTTATTGGTTGGGTTATAGATCTCACCGGTCAAACCACTGACCATCTGCAACCCTGAGTATGTAATGGTTGTATTGATTGAATAGCTGCCAAGAGAAGTCGTGATTGGACGCCTGAATTCTTTGTAGGTATAGTTGACATACAATGAAATAGTAGCAGATGGATCTATTGGTATAGTGACATTGGCAAATCCGGAGAGCCCGGATGTTGCATTATAAACTGAACCGTTATACGTGAAACTGTCAGTTACATGAGGGAATGGACTGCCGTATGCGTTGTGATCGTACCCAACCATTGTCAGACTGTTTCCATTGATATAATAACCGTAAGTTAGCGATGGCTTTGCAGGTATTGAGACCGGGCTGAAAGTTGAACCTGACTCATAAGCCAAAAGAGCCGAAAGCCCGACTATAGCAACAATCATAATTATGACAAACTTACTGGTCAGGCTTCTCCTGATCTCATATATTATTGGCTTCATTTAGCACCACCTATTAAACTGAAAAAGTAATCTTCAAGACTTTCCCCAACAGGATTAAATTTCTTCACTGTATAATTCGCCTTCACGAGCTCACTGAGGATGCCTGGTATTTCTGCATCAGAAATCTTCAGGTCTCTCAGAACCATAACATGATCTGACTTATCCAGCTCGCCGTAGTTCTGAAGCAACTTTGCTGCCTCGCTATCATAATTCAAAATATCTAATTCAATGACAGTCTTGCCAAGAGTTTTCAGGTCTCCGCGGTTAAGTAACTTGATCAACTTTCCATGATCTATTATTGCAACCCTATCGGCGACATCTTCAACCTCAGATAATATATGTGAGGAGAGAAGGATAGCTTTACCTTCCTTCTTGAGGCTGAACATTAAATTCCTGACAAACAGCACACCTTCTGGATCAAGGCCGTTAAGTGTTTCATCAAAGAGAACATTCTTCGGATCTCCTATTATTGACTCTGCAATGGCAAACCTCTTCTTCATCCCCTGCGAATAATTCCGCAGCTTCTTGTTAAACTGACCCTTCAGTCCCACTTTTTCCAATAGTTCAGTTATCCTGTTGTCTGTTTCATCCCCATGCATTCCATAAAATCCTGCAAAATATCTCATAAGCTCGAATGGTTTTGCGTTCGGTTCAAAGTTTGGAAGTTCTGGTATCCATCCAATATTTGACGCTGCTTTGACCTTCTCCGATACAATGTCAAAACCATCAACCATGATGTGACCTGATGTGGGCAGAATAATGCCCGAAGACATTCTAATCGTTGTTGTTTTACCTGCCCCGTTTAAACCGACAAGACCAAGTATTTCCCCGTCTTTCAGTTCAAGTTCAAGATCGTTAACGGCAAGTGGCTGTTTTTTTATGTATGATTTAGATGCGTGTTCTATGCTGATCATTTTATCTTAACCGACTTTTCCGATATCGAAAACGATATCATATACTTAATGATACAAATTTATAAGTGAATATATCATTCAAATTCATTAAGCAGATGCTTCTATGGGCTTCCATCAAAATTTATGACAATTGGTGAAATTTTCTTTAACCATTGGAAGGCAGCAAATCAGATACCTAAACACAATATTATTTATTTCTAATCGTTACTAGACTAATCCTTGAAATTTTGGTTAAAACCTCATTTCAGGATAGAATTTCCAAATAATATAATAATATGAGTATTTATAAATTATACTTATAATTATACCAAAAAGGTTAATAGGACAAGAGTAAATTGCGTGGCTATGGATTG
>JAJZOT010000233.1 GCA_021847855.1 Thermoplasmata archaeon
GGATAATCAGCCCTTCTGCGCCATATAACCTTCTTAGCTTTCTGTCTGTATCGCTGATCAGGGGAAACTGAAGTGAATGGTGGGCCCTGAAAGATTTGTGTCTCTCTGCAGTATCAGAACTCACGCCTATGACGGAAACTCTGAAACTTTTCAGTGAATCCCAGTTGTCCCTGAAGCATTTGGCTTCGGCCGTGCATCCCGGTGTCTCGTCCTTCGGGTAAAAGTAAAGCGCAACAAAGCCTTTTTTTGCAACTTCTGAAAGGGTTATTTCATTACCCTCCTCATCTGAACTCCTAAAATCCGGGGCAGTATCTCCTGCTGACAATGGCATGTTATCTGATGATAAATGTAAAAGCGTTGATAAGCACTTCCAATCTGCAGCAACTAATCCATAAGAGAACAATTTAACGGCAGTAACCAATTTGTCCAGATGTGCGCAAATCACGAGTGCAACGTATAGCAATACTTAATTTACGTTTAGAGCAGCGTGTCTGTCCCTGCCGTCTGATCGCTTTCATCAGTAACTTGGAATATCTTGCATGAAGGGCTTGTTGCTTGTGTTCCCACGACTTTTAATCTCCTATTGCGGCTATTGGCCATGGTGGAATGCCATTACCTAATTTTTCATATCGCAAACGGAAGGAAAGCACAAGAATTTCAATAGCCCCCTGGGAAATTGCGCGAATCCCTGAAGACACGAGCCCTTAGCTCTAAATGCACCTTTTGCTAATATTCAGCTATTCCAGCATCCGGTTATTCTCTGTCGAATGGAATAACATATGTCTGGTCATATCCCATTATTTCCAGTATTGGCATAATTATTTTATCTCGCCGTATCCTAGGTCGCAAATGGGTCACTATGACTCCAGGGAGAGCGCTGAGAACTACCACAGGATCTTTACGGAGCAAGAGTCTACCCGGGAATCCAGGAGAGAGGCCATAGAACGACATAGGAAGTTTATTTCAAGACTAAAACCAGGCGGCCATATACTGGATGCAGGCTGTGGCACCGGGAGATTTGTCCACTACTTTGTCTTGGATGGTTTTAAAGTTACAGGCATAGATAATTCAAATTCCATGATTCAGATAGCTGCAGGAAATAACCCAGAGGCTGTATTCAGAATCATGGATATGCGTCAGCTGGATTTTCAGCCTGATTCCTTCGACGGCATCTGGAACGTTGCAACCATGCTTCACTTTGATGAATCCGAGGTTGAACACATCCTAGATGAGTTTAAGAGGGTTCTGAGAAGTGACGGAACACTGTTCCTTGCCACAAGAGCCATGGAGAAAAACCTTAAGACAATCGAAGAGTCAACTGAAGGAGGTAAAATGATGGTATATTACTACACACCACAGAAATTGCTTGAGATGCTGACTCATTCAGGTTTCGAAACAATCGAATTAAAAGTTGAGCCAGATGATTATTCCAGGCCGTTCAATTATGCCTATGCACTTGCAAAACCAGCCGTTTAAAGCCTTGCTTCCATATGTTATGTGGCAGATCCCTCAATTTTACCTGAGATTTGGGTCTATCAGTTACGGTTTTAAAATCATAGAGGAAAAGGTTTTCAGCGTTGGGAAATTTGGCAATTATGCCATTCCATGGATTATTACAGGAACCTGCCACCTCTGCTGATTTGTGAGTCTGAAATGCCACTTGCGCAACGGTACAGCGGTCATAAGATATTTGTGAATTGACCGTAGCCCATGCTTTTCCAAAAAACTGGTGTGACTATTGATACACCACCCAGTAGGCCATCAGGCTTATGAGGCCAATTTGGAGAATCGCCTGCAGGAAGGCGCCGTTTACTATCCAGTAGAACCTTCTCCTCAGGATGGCATCGTCTCCTTCTCCCTTCCCAATCGCGATGAGCAGGGACTGATAGAATATCGTAATGAATCCGGTTGCCACCACCACCGCTGTAACCACTATGACTGCATCCACTATGGGATTTCCCAGGGACCATATCCCTTCAATATTTGCCAGGTAGTATCCAGCCAGCGGAGTCAGAATGGATGAAGCTGGCAGAAAGAACAGTGTTGCAGGAAGCATCCTGTTCGCAACCGTTTGCCGGGTTTCCACGGAGAGTTCCCTGAAGATGAATCGGAATATTAGTCCGAAAAACACGTCAATTCCGGTCCATATCGCTCCAAGCAAAACGTGATCGTAATCTAGGATCAGTACATTCCCAAGCAGGATTGCCAATATTGTTGCAGCAGCCGGGATGACAGTTACAAGCATGGCCGGCAACAGTAGCCCGCTGCTCTTAAGCTCCCCCCGATTCATATTGGCACCCCAGTCGCGAAATGGGCCATCACAAGTATTATGGCAATCTGCAGGAACAGCATGACAGCCGCCAGGTTCAGGTTGATCATGGTAAGTCTCACGATCTTTCTGACATCCTTCGCGCCATGAACAATTTCAAGGAAGATTCGCAATTCATTTGGAAGAAAGATCAGGAACCCGATTACGATCATTGAGATCGCTATGACACCAGCTGCCTCAAAATATGGGCTGAACAGTGGTATATTCATGGATAGCGCAACGTAAATGCCCGCCGTGATGGTAGCAGTCGCAATGGCTGGCATAAGGAATAGCATGATTGGGGTCAGGCGCGTAGCAATTTCAGTTCTCTGGTCAGGTCTCAGCCCTCTCATAATGTGCGCTATGAATATGCCCATGAAAAGATCTATTCCAGTCCAGATAGAGCCGGAAACTGCGTGAAAATATTCCAGGAAATAGAAGTTGTTGTACAGGAGAATTGCGATAAGTAGGATCACAGGTACAAGGAGCATAGGAACCCCTCTTCTCATAATCCTTGACCAGTTGACTTCATACCTGGTGGTGTTTTCAGGAATTGTGCCGGTTGCCGTGCTTCCTTCGTAGCTTGCTGTCATTGTCCAACTTTTTATACACTTTCTATTCTTATATCTTCGTTTTACGAATAATTCGTAAAAATGAAGGCTGAAAGAAAATTTTTCATTTGCTTACAGAGTATAAATCAACGCACAACAATCTTCTGGCTTATCGCCAAGGCTTAAGGAAAGAAGGCCAATCTCTTGATTCCCATGTCTTAAGCCCTTAAACCGAAAGGGCGATCAGCAAGGCCCTTAAAGTGGATGCGGGCAAATCATGATGGTCCAGACATACTCCTGTGAGAATTGCCAAAAGCTAAAGATATTTACAAGAGAAACCAGGGTTTCACTTTGAATATGCTAATGCATTGGATTTTCCGGGTAAGGAAAGGGACGCTATTTCCTATTTTGTTATACAGTAAAGCTCTGGTGACAAGCGGATTAGCTTAAAGCTCGACTGTCAGGGCGAAATTATAACCTGTCAGCGCGCTAAGTATAATCAGAAAAAACAGAGAAGCAATTTCAATACGGGACATATTCTCTGAGGAGACATCAGAACCTTCATATGGATCTCGCTCTTCAGGCTTTGCAGCTACAGAGAAGCGTTACGGAGAATCCCTGCGTCTTTCATTTCAAGGGATGATGGTTTAATGCCTGATCGCAGGTGTTCCCTGACAAACTACCTAAAGGGATCAGATAGTGAACTGATGGCTAAAACTTGAAACCAGATATTATTCAAGATTCCAGGTAAATTTACGTCTCAGAATCCGTTTTCCTGCCACCCGTGGTATAAGAATCACTTTCTAGGCTCACTCATCCTGCATTCCGTTTCGATGCAAACTGAAGAAAGACTAAATACTCACTCCAAACTAAAAAAGGCTTTTGAAAATCTAACGAGAACTAGACAGGGAATGAGCGGGTCCGGAGGGGTTTGAACCCCCGACCTATGGATTAAGAGTCCATCGCTCTACCTAGCTAAGCTACGGACCCGTCGCCCGGTAATTATACGCAATAATTATAGTTTTAGCAATAACTCAGCAGTTACTCTTGCTGAACTGTTGCATCATCTG
>JAJZOT010000234.1 GCA_021847855.1 Thermoplasmata archaeon
ATTTCCCAGTATGCAAAAATGGGATCATCGTACTTTAACTGCTCCACCTCTCATCTCCTAGTATACATGGATCACAACTGGCAAACAAGCAGTAACCCTGGATTCATTCTACGTGATAACAATACCACGGGACCGCTTCCTCTGTATCCCTCTGACCATGTTTCCTACTATTTTGGTGTAAACTATACTGATCCTTTTACCAATAATACATGTATCCAAGGTCAAACCAACCAGAATGCCCTTGGAGAATATGTCGTGTTTAACTTCCACATTAAGTTCAACTGAACCTTTTAAATATGCTATGGTACGGGCAGTTTGGATCTCTTTTTTGAAGAAAAGGTAGGATTAAGCAATTTTACAACAGAAAGAAAACCTTTCTAATTGCCTGTTTTACTGGTATATCCAGACATGGATTGAAAAAAAGATTGAGATTTTTATGGAATGAGAACGGCTCTGCCCTGAATTTTACCTCTCTTAAGGTCCGACAACACGTTATTTGCCTCTTCGAGCTTTCTTTCTGTGATCATGGATTTCAAACCCGTTTCAGATGCTAATCTCAGTATTTCCCTTGCCTCCTTACGCAGTCCGCTCGCAACGCTTGTTACATTTTTTTCCCACATGAAGTCACCGAACGGAAAATCTATCCTATCCATTACTGCAGGGATTACAATGGTCCTGCCACTCTTTGTGGATGCAACTGCTTTCTGTACAGTATCCCTGCTTGGGGCGAATACAATTGATCCGTCGTAACCTCCAGACGGCCTATCAACAATTTCACTTGCACCAGCCTTCTCTGCGACAGATCCATGGGACCTTGTGACAGCAACAGCTTTAGCACCCATTGCTTCTATGAACTGGATTGCATAGAATGCCAGACCTCCGACCCCAAAAACCGCTATTCTGTCGTTGATATTGGGGTGAATTCTTTTAACCGCTGAAAGTGCAGTAATTCCTGCGCAGAAAAGTGGAGCTGCATCTTTGTCTTTTAAATCATCTGGAATGCGGGTTACATATTGTGCATCAAGAGCAGCAAATTCGGAATAGCCCCCATACTTGTTTATTCCGGTCACAAGTGCATTGGGACATAGATTTTCATGACCGGAAATACACTGGTCGCAGACGCCACATGCTGAATAGAACCAGCCAATTCCTACTCTTTCTCCCACCTGGAGATCACTCTTTGATTCCACGATTTCCCCTACGATCTCATGCCCGGGAATAATTGGAAACATTTCACTGGGAAGCTGGAAATCACCCTCGATTATGTGCAAGTCGCTGTGGCATACTCCATTGGCAAGCACCTTTACAATTACCTGTCCCTGGTCTATCTCCGGGTACTTATGATCTGTATATTTCAAGGGTTTGTTTTCCATCTTATCGGGTTTACCAAGCATCATTACATTCATGTTTTTCGATTCCCCTAAAAGATATAAAAATTATGAATAGATGCTTGAGAATAGTGATCTCAGCTGTTTTACCTTACTGTAGAACGGCTAACTTGATGAGTTGTCCTGAAACCGTGAGATGGCATTTCCTTCTTACATATGACCGATATTTCCAGTTCATAAAAAAATGAAATGATGGAGGCTTTATGGCATTTCTTTAACCTTGCAAATGAAATGCCGGTACAAAAGGGAATGTGAAACTACCTGGAAAGAAGCTTCTGTGCTGTTCTGTAAAGTATCTCAGTTCCGTATTTCATAGCATCTTCATCGATGTTGTATGTGGGGCTGTGTTGAGGGCTGATTATCCCTTTCTTTTCGTTTCCAACACCAAGGAAATAGAAAGCTCCTGGCTTTTCCTGAAGATAATATGCAAAATCCTCTCCCCCCATTGATGGATTGGGGTGGAGAACTCTGTCCTTGCCCAGAACGTCCTGAGCAACCTCCTCTATTACTCTGGAAACTTCTTCATGGTTGATCAGTGCGGGATAGCCCTCAATGTATTGAAATTCATATTTTGTATGAGTTGCCTCACATACTCCTTTAAGTATATGCTCAAGTTCCTTTCTTATGATATCCTGAACATTTTTGTGAAAAGTTCTCACTGTTCCTGTCATCTCGGCGTGGGCTGCTATTATATTGTACCTGTATCCCGCATTCAGGGTTCCTACCGTAACCACTGCAGGCATGTACGGATCAACCTTCCTGGATATAATGGTCTGTGCAAGGCTGACAAACTGGGTGGCAGCAATTATTGCATCAACTGCCTCCTGTGGAGCTGATCCATGCCCACCCACACCATGTATCTTTACCCTGAATTCATCGGCATTTGCCATGGCTTCGTGATAGAATACTGCCGCATAACCTGAAGGTACTCTTGATTCCACATGCTGTCCTATTACAAAATCGACATCTTTCAGTGCACCGCCATTTATGAGTTCCTTTGCACCACCGGGTGGCAATTCTTCTGAAGACTGGAACAGTAATCTCACTGTGCCCTTGAAATCCCTGTACTTAGTCATAAGTTTTCCAACACCAAGGACCATTGTTATATGAGAATCATGTCCGCAGGCATGCATCACCCCCTTATTTTTAGAAATATATTCGACAGTGTTCTCCTCTGCGACAGGAAGAGCGTCGATATCAGCCCTTATGGCTACCGTCTTACCAGGATACATTCCCTTGATATCAGCGTACAGGTTTGTCCTTCCAATCCTTATAGGATTAAGGCCCATCGATCTGAGTTCCTCCTCAATTCTTCTGGCAGTCTCAGTTTCCCTGGTGCTTAGTTCCGGGTTTTCGTGAAAATACCTTCTGGTCTTTACCATGTAGTTTTCAAGTTCGCTATCCACTAATGCTGAATTCATGATCCTTAATGCGTAGTGTGGTTAATATTTGTTTTCAAAATTTGTAAAAAAAAATTTGGTTGTGTATGAGGAATTATCAATGTTTCCTGTTGCCCCTCCTCACGTACGCTACCAGTATTCCCATGAATACTAACAATCCGGCGATCAGTATCTCACTGGATAACATGAGTTTAGAATTTCTCACAGATATGGTGTGCGATCCAGCATTTAGTGGAGTGTAAATCCAGTACAGCGTTGGATCCCCACTGAGGTTCTTAACAATCAGAAGAACGGACTTTGATCCATTTCCCGATGAGAACGCAATCTGGAAGTCTCCGTATTTCTGCCCCGATATATAGACCAAACTTGAATGAAGTTCTGATGCATTTATATTTCCAAGTTTACTGAAAGGAATTGAGATGATAAGTGTTCCATTGGTGCTTGCATTGAATGAGACTGAGATATTTCCATTGTGAGCGGTTAAGTTCTTCACTGTGACGTTGTATCCAATTACAGTTATGTTTGATATTGTTATCTTCTGCGTTAGCACTGGTTGTTTTACCAGTGTAAAATTCAATCCTGTAACGTTTCCTGTTACTGTGATATTTGAGATGAGTGGCGTGTATCCACTGTGCACAACGGAGACTGAGTAATTGCCCTTTGCAAGCCAGACATTATAATAACCTGACCCATTGACTGAAACGTTCTTTTCACCGAAAGAGATAGATGCACTGGATGGGGAAACATACCCATTTATCAGGTAAGTGCTGTTTAATGGACTAAGGGATATGTTAACGTACACGACATGTTTGTCTGTGATATTTACCCTAAAAAATTCCGGATGGTAATTATACGCAGACACAGATACATTATATGATCCATCTTTCAGCGACTGATTGAATCTTCCGTTTACTGTGTGAATGACTATGTTGTTAGCAGTTATTGATGAGTTTCCAGGATAAACTATTCCAGAGAAGGTTCCGTTGTATGTGGTTTTCTGGAACACTATCCCAACCAATGAATCTTTGCCTGATACAGTGAAACTTCCTGTTGATGCAGACGGATAATACTGTGAACTGGATGTTGAGACTGTGTAGCTGTATGTTCCGTTCTTGAGTGTAGTGCTGTAGGAACTC
>JAJZOT010000235.1 GCA_021847855.1 Thermoplasmata archaeon
CATATAGCCCATAGAAAAATCCAGTCAGGGATGACAGTATAAAAACGAAAGAAACGCTTAGATACGGTAGAGCAAAGAGAGACAACCCGATTAACGCTGATGGGAAAATTGAAAATATTGGTTTTCCCCTGGCATGGCGCCTGGACAGGTAACCTCCTATGGGGGAACCTATTACTCCACCAATGGCCGGTATCCATGAAAGAGTATATGCATTGGAAAACGAACTGATATGATCAAACACTATGAAGCTGCTAAAAAGAGAGAGAAACCCTATGTAGCTGAAACCTGCAGAGAATCTTATGAGACATACATAGACAATATCCCTGGAAATTTTCCCAACCGTTTTTACCTCGGTAATGAGAGGATCCCTAACGAATATGAGGTTTAGGATGCTCACTGCAACGAGCAGAGAAAAGATAACAATGAACGGTGTGATTAAACTTATGCGAAAAGTGTCCAGTACCAGAAACTCCCCAAAGGATGCCCCCACAAAGAATCCTGTCTGGTACAATCCGACATAGGAGGCTCTCTCTTTTGACTGTGCCCACTTCTGCACAAGAGAGGCATCTGTGATGTAGATGAATGCAGAAAATGTTCCAAGGAGCCCCTGTATAATTATGAGATCTATGTATGATTGTCTCATGATATATATAAATGGAAAAGTTATGGTCAGCAGTATGAATGAAATTTTATTAACCCTCGCAGCCCCAAACCTATCCCCAATAATTCCTGATGGAATCTGGAATAAGGTGTAACCTATCCAGTATGCTGTGATCAGCAATGACCCCAGGTAAACACTTATGTTCAGGGAAACTATGAAAAAAGGCAAAAGGACGGGTATGAAAAATCTCACAGTGGAGTTCAAAATGAAGGAAAGAAATGAACTCCCAAGTATCTGGATCTGTTTCGGTATTCTTTTATTATTTTCCAATACTGTCACACTGTTGCCTTTAGATAGAAAATGGGTAAATATTTACTTTTTAATTGAAAAAATATCTGTTGATATCACACATTTTCAAGCTGTTTGTTCACAGCAGAATCACCCCATATGAAAAGAATCAATCCGGCAATTATTGTTGTAATCCCTATGAACAGAAAGCCGTTGAAGAAAGACCATTCTACAACCAGAATTGGTAACAATAAAGCGCCTATGGCTCCGCCAATATGACCGAGCCCGTCTCCCATGGCAAATCCTGAAGTCCTTCCATTTGTTGGATAACTTTCAGAGGTATACATATATGCAATCCCCAGAGTAAATGCAAGAGCATAGGATGCAAGGAAACTTCCAGTTGCTATCACTACAGAATCGTACTTTGTTCCAAAAAGAATCATCCCTATGAACCATATGGATGAGCCGAGAAGGATGATATATTTCCTGTCAAACCTGTCTGCAATGCTATAAGCTAGAAGTGCACCAATTGGGTATCCGATTGCACCTATAGCAATATAGAGGATGGATGAACCAACAGTAATTCCAGTATCTGAGAGAAGAGTGGTTGCATCTCCCAGAAATGCATAATTCCCTATGTACCAGAGACCCCACCACAAACCGAATATCAACATTCTCTTTCTGTAAGGTGGTTTCCAGAGATAGGAGAATGGCAACCTTTTGCTTGCTATTTCGACATTGGATACGTCTGCCTCGGTTACATTTTTCAGGATAACACCTTTGGCGAGTGCTGATTTTTCCAGATCGTCAACGATTCTTTCAGCCTTTTCTATCCTTCCATGTGTTGAAAGCCACCTTGGAGACCTTGGGAGTTCAGATCTTAGAATTACTGCTATAACCGCTATAAGTCCTCCTATGAAGAATAACCAGCGCCAACCTGCGGCATCCGAGGGTGTTACAAGCGCAAGAGCCACAAAAGGAGTTACAGCCTGTCCCAAAATTCCAAGAAGAAATGTAACTTCTCCCATACGTCCTCTTCTCTTTGCTGGTGAGAATTCTCCTATGTAGGCTGGCATTAAGTTCAAGTCTGCACCCAGGCCAAGACCGGTAACAAACCTGAAAATTACGAGCATATACAGATTCAGGGAAGCCGCATCACCGAAAGAACCACCGGCCATGAGGAGCATAGTTATGAGTAACATTGGGTATCTTCCGTACTTATCTGCAAAAAAACCTATTATATACGATCCAAAAACATAACCTATAAGGCCTATGGAGAGTGCGAGAAACAGACTTTCAGAACCAGTAAGGTTGAACTGGGGGCCAATGGCTGGCATGGCGAAGCCAATGTCGGATATATCATAAAAGGTAAAAAAATATCCAACACCTATGATCGCCAGAAATGATGGAGGAAGAGGCCATTTTTCAAACCTCTGCATTCTTGCTATAACAGAACGAACCCTATTTTCATCAGTATTATGGCTGTCCATCTGAATAGAATGCTCCATTATTTTTAAAATTTTCGAGACTGTTATTATGTTTAACAACACGATTTACTGGTTCCGCTGCAAAAATAAATGATTCCGTACAGTTCAGATTTGAAAATATGCAGGGTCAGCTAAAAATAATTGAAGAGATAATAAGTGGTTTTCTGAAAGATCGGGAAGATGGAAACAGACAGTTTGTTGATTGATTTCCCAACTACGTTGTAGAAGAGAAGAGTTTCAACTGTGTTGGCCTGTACTTTTATGTCATTTGAGAAGCCGGTTGGGAAATGCCTTTTCCAGAATGGATTTTATGGCATTATCCACCTCTCTGCCAGTGTCAGATAGCCCGTACTTTGAAAATAACGGTTCTGATAGCTCGTATATGCATCTTGCTGATCCCCCATCCTGATATATATAAATTCTCACTGGAGGGATTATCCCTGCCTCCAGGTTCGTATCAAACACTTTCTTTGCCAGCCTGGGATGGAAGAGTTCAAATATCTGGTTTCCTCCTATTTCAAACCCGATTTTCTTGAGATTCTCCTGTGCATTTATCCTTGATATTATTTTCAGGTCGCTTTCTGCTATTGCCTCTTCAAGTTTTTTCACACTCTTTACAAAATCCATATTTGTTTCATATTTCATGATATGGATATGGAAAGATCGTACTTTTACATTTATGTTAGATCAGGCCACTGTTTTCAGTCTGCTGTACATCCTGAGAGATATGAACATTATCACAACTGTTGTTACCAGGAGTACCAGCGATTCTGTCATCACGGAACTTACATAGCCAGAATCTATGGACGAACGTATTATATTGGTTATGTAGCTGAGTGGATTTACCATTGAAATATCTCTCAAAACCAGTGGGGTGGCGTTGGTTATTGGGTAGAAAGCAGTGCTTGCAAAGTCAAGGAAGAAATAAATGAGTATGGTTAACACATTATAAGTCTGCAATGTCCTTACGAGAATTGCTATTATGAGAAATACTGAAGTAAACAGAAAAGAACCCAGTATAAGGGCAAGAAATGTGAATGCAAGAGAGGAAGCTGTGAGAATGAATGCACCTGATACGAAATGCGCAAGAATCAACATAATGGCACTTCCTCCAAAAGTGAATACCGTTGATATAACAAGTATTCCCAGAAGATAGTCAAGCCTCCTGAATGGACCAACCATCAACTGCTCGAACATGTGCCATCTTCTATCTGACCACAGCATACTACCTCCTATATTTCCTGCAGTAAGTGCCTGCATCCCTATTATTCCTGGTGCCAGGAACTTGGTGTAGCTTACAACGCTTCCGTTCACTGAGACTCCAGGCACTATGCTCTGGAACATTGTTCCAAGTACCAGAAAATAGAATGCCGGGAGTCCAAGCATGAAGAATATTGTGCCTGGATCAGTGTTTACCACTATATTCCTAACAGCCAGCCTTATAAATGATGGTGTTTTCATCAGGAATTCACCACCTTGAGGAATACCTCATCCAGTGAGGGTTCAGAACTCTCCATGGATTCGATGCCAATATCATGTTTCTCAAA
>JAJZOT010000236.1 GCA_021847855.1 Thermoplasmata archaeon
CTTTCAGATTCTTGGTATTCTACGATTAAAATCCAAAACTTATCTTTACGTTCTGCTCTAACAACTTTAAAATCATCAATACCCCAAAGGCTCTTCAGTTGAGGTTTTAATTTTTCTTTTACTTCTATTAATGAAAGAACCATAGAACACCATTAGAAACTGTTATATTGCTTTTTCTTTGGTTAAACTTTCTTTCTAAGGAGACTGTCAGCTCTTAGTTGAATATCTCAGAATTTTCCGCTCCTTACCGAAATAATGAAAGACCTTGCTAAGAGCGTGATCGAAAACATAGAGAAAAAGAATCTCAGGGAGGCTATTGACCTCATAAACTACATGTCCTTCCAGATGAATGAGAACCTGGAGAAACTTGGGAAGAATTCTGACCATGTAAGGAGCTTCATTTCCGGGAAATCAGAAAAAGAGGTCAAATATGCCATCATGAACCTCTTACAGGATCTGTACTCGGACGACTTGATCACCACGAGATTCCTTGCGTTCCTGAGGGAGAACAGGTACATTGTGTTCATGTAACTGGAGAATCATATGGTGGACAAGAGAAATAACGTCACCTAGCACCATTGTTCTTTGAGGTCTGATCTTCTCAATAACAGGTTCAGGACCAGTATTGAGTGTAGAGGATATCACACTGGTATCAGAGGTATTCAACGGAGATTTGACATTCCCATTAGGGGAAAATATTTATTAGCTCACGGGGTGTAAATATATCAATTTTTGACCATAATTCCAGTACCACTCATAAACGAGGTATTAGATATGGAAGAAAAACAAAAGCTAACCGGCACCCAGTTAAGAACCATCCTGGGAACCTATCTCGGATGGTCATTGGACACCTTTGATTTTTTCATCCTGGTGTTCGTTATGCTGGCTATTTCAAGCACTTTTGGCGTCCCTCTGCTGGTAGTGTCCAGCAGCATAATCATAACACTTGCCATGAGATTCCTGGGAGCGCTGTTTTTTGGCCCGATTGGAGACAGATATGGTCGAAGAATAACTATGATGACGAGCATATTGTTCCTGGCAGTATTCGACTTCCTTGTTGCATTCTCCCCTACAATAACTGTATTTCTGGTGCTCAGGGCCCTTTACGGCTTTGGCATGGGCGGTGAATGGGGCTCAGGAATGGCTCTCGCTATGGAATCAATACCGACAAGATCCAGGGGCTGGGTTGCGGGCCTTATACAGGCTGGATATCCAACCGGTTACCTGTTTGCAGCAATCGATTTCTTTGTCATATTCCCATTATACGGGTGGAGACCCATGTTTTTCATGGCGATTATCCCGGCATTCTTTGTGCTGTACATCAGGTATGGAATGGTAGAAAGTCCTATTTTCACGAAATACAGGGAGCACGCTGAGTTCAGGAAGACGTTTTCTCTGATCAGGAAAAACTACAAGCTATTCATCTACCTGTCCCTCCTCTTAATAGGGATGAACTTTGTCTCCCACTCAACGCAGGACCTGTACCCGACATTTCTAGAATCCAGCTTCAATTTCTCGGTGCACACTGTGGCCCTGATTGCCATAACCTACAACATATTCGCCATAATCGGCGGGATAATTTCAGGGATCATCTCCCAGAGCACTAAACTGGGAAGAAAATGGACTGCAATTACCTTCCTGATCATAGGTATCATGATAGCCCCATTCTGGGCATACCCACAGATATTTGGAGGATCGCTGGTTCTGGTGCTGGCTTTCGTGGCGCCGGTGATAATGCAGTTTGTCGTGCAGGCGGCGTGGGCGATGCCGGGCATATACATGAACGAGCGCAGTCCGGCTGAGGCCAGAGCCACCCTGCCCGGAGTAGCATATATGCTGGGAGTCATGGTAGCATCGACAGCGGCCACAATTGAGATCCTGATAACCACATACTTCAACAAAAATTACTCGCTGGCCCTGTTGATAATGTCGGTAACTGTATTTTCCGTGACAGCATTGATCTGGCTGGTTGGAAAAGATAGCAAGAACCTGAGCTTAGACCCTCTAAGCTCATGATTTCTTATTTTCTTGAAACTGTATGTAACCACTGCACCGGAACATGCAAATGAAATGATTGCAGTGTAATGGTGCATTATTTTATGTTCTGACGAATCAGGTACTGTTAAGAATGAAAGGGAACCCTTCAAAGGACACTGGCAGGTCAAATGACAAGAAATCTGAGGAACAGCCATTCCGGCGACGCAGCATCGAAGGGTTCGATCAGATTATCAATGAGCTTTCCACCCATACCAGGACAAGCTCCATAGCAACATTCGTTTTCGGGGACAATTCCACTGAGACTTGGGACATAAATAGAAAAAACACAAAGGTATCCTTTGGCACCACTCCTGAACATGACCTGGCCTTCAAACCGCACATTCTTGCCAAGTTAGTCAACAGGAAAACCATGGCCATCAGCCTGAGGAGCTTCACGGAAGTCAGGGATAGAGAAACGAATTTGCCGATCAAGGAACTGCGCGCCTATTACATTACCTCCAGGATAACTGGCGACCATGTCGTGCTGGATATGCATATGCTGAGTGCCGAGGATGTATATGAGGCGCAGAACACAGATTCCGTTTCAGGAAAACCTATAGAACATGAAAAGGCGGTTATTTACTGCGGTCCGGACTATTTTTGCATAGATGCCGAGAAAAAGCCGGTAATAATGGTCGGTTTCAAGAACCGCTCCCAGTGAAACATCTTCAATATGGAAAAAGGGGTGGGATGGGAAATTCTGTGCCAGATTACGGAACACCATTGTAATTCAGGCGTTCTTATTATCTACAGCTGATTTTTTTCGTTTTACACTGCTGTATTTCCTCAGGGACGGATTAGATACCTCATCTATTCCAAAGTTCAACAGGATAAACGAGAACATCAGAAGCGATATCATGATGCTTGGAGGGAGTATCCACCACCACAAACCGGTCAAGTATGCCTCATTGTTTATCGACCAGTAGAGCATTGTTCCCCAATTTACGTCAAGAAGGTTGCCTATGCCCAGGTATTCGACAAAAGTAAGCCCCATAACGCCATAAATAGATGTGAAAAAGAAATTGGAGATTATTATAGGGAATATGGATCGCACAATCTGGCGAAATACAATGCTTAACCTACTTTCACCGATCAGGAGTGAGGAGAGGATGAAATCCCTCTTCGCAATAGACAGTGTCTGTGACCTGAATGTCCTCGCCCCCCATGCCCAGCCGGTTACTGACAGAATAAGTATCATTGGGAAGTACCCCAGCGATTGGTTGGCTCCGAGCATGAATGTACCCAGTAACATTATAACCAGGATTCCCGGGATAACGAGAAATACGTTTATGATCCCGTTTATTATTGAGCTTACCCTCTCCGATGAGAAACCGGCAAAAACTCCTACAGTTATGGATACAGCTGTTGCCAGTAAACCCACGGATAATCCAACAAAGAGTGTTGGCCCTGCACCGGAAAGCAACTGCGAAAAGACGTCCTGCCCATAGGCTGTCGTACCGAGCAGGTGTGAATAACTTGGCGGTTGGTTTCTTCCGAACAGGAACCCGTTCGGATTATATGGTGAAATCAAGCCACCTACAACTCCAATTGAGAGAAAAGAGAGGAACAGAATCAACCCGGCTTTAGCTTTGTTATTAGACATTAGGATGTTAGACGAGGTCAACTTTGACAGCAATTGTTTTACACGTATGAAAATTGTTGACTTTAGTTTATTATCAGCCTCGTCGAATTTATTATTCTGCAAGTTACCTTCCCTCCTGTTTAGTCCTTGGATCAAGAATCCCATAGAGTAAGTCGACTATGAAATTCGCAATAAGCACCGATATTATAACCATCAGAAATATTCCCTGTATAAGCGGATAATCAAGCGATCCTATGGCCGATACCATATAAAGGCCGACTCCGGGATACGAGAATA
>JAJZOT010000237.1 GCA_021847855.1 Thermoplasmata archaeon
ATGATCCTGCCTTCTAAGGGTCGTACTGTTCTGGAAGAATTTGCAGAGAAATACGTTTCCCCAAAAGATCCTGAGGCTGCAAAGCGGTTACTTCTTTCGAAGAAAATGATCAGGGGATCCTTCAGGACCCTCGACGCAACATTTTATCCCTATGTACTCATCGATCATCTGGAATCCGGGACAAGATATCTTGCTGTTTCCAAGATTCCTCCGTCGCCCGGGGCGAAAAAGATGTTTCTCACTGGAGGCGTAATAAAAGGAAAAATTCATCCATGGTGGGGCAAGTACTTCATTTTTGACGGGATTCTGACCAGGGAGCCTACCAGTGAAGAAATCGCCAAGCAACTGGGATTCATCTTTGATCCCGGTGTGATTATGGAGCGATACGAGAACGATCAGATCAGGAAATTTGAGTCCATATCGCTAAACTTTAAGACAACGCTCTCGTCAGCGCTGAACAAATACCCGTCCCAATGGGTTGACGGAATGTGTTCAGCATCCGGTATCAGCATAAAGCAGGTCAGGAATAAACGGGACAAGATCCGGACTCTTGTTTCCAAGCTCGAAAATGGATACGCGGATACTCTTCTCAGGGAGAAATTTACAAGGGAGCAGATTGCTATCCTGGAAATGCTTTACAGGAGTGGTTGGATCCTGAAATATGGTCAACTGACAAAACAATTCTCATCAGAGATAAGTCTCTGGTGGAATGAAGATCCTCCAGAATCTGATATCGGCGTTCTGCGATTGCACGGGTTCCTTGTAGTGGGAAAACTTCCGGAGAGGGGGAGACAATACAAAGTATCGCTGGTTCCTCTCGAATTAAGAGCACCGGTTGAGGATTTTCTAAGAGTTCAATTTCAGGGATCAAAATCTTAAACATTATCTACGAGTCAATTATTCGTTTTCCGCTAAAGTTGTCCAGTGTTTCCAGGAAACGTGTTTTCCCTGAGTGAGTTAACCTTACTTCTGCAATGTACCTGTTCCATTCATCTATTCTTTCCTCTCCTTGCAATGTATTTCTGATATCTGCCAAATACACGGCAGCCTACTCATAAGCTCTGGGTTTTGTGAGCTTAATCTCGTCCTCGGCAAGTTTTTTCAATATAGCTATTGCTCTGTCTGGAAATTTCACTAATATGGCCTTAGCCATCCTGACCTAATTCAATGTTCTGTAATGTCAGGGAATGTCGTTCTTAGACTGGTTTTTCAGTGCATAATCGTACCATCGCACAACCTCCGAGGGTAACTTTTCGCAGATAGTTACGTCAATTAGCACATCCGTCAAAGGAAAGTGCCTCGAGGATGTGTTGTGTATCGATTTGGGTTCGGTATCTGGGAGGGGCCATACATTATTCCCTAGTTCTTCAGACCTCTGTCTGCTTTTATCCGGAATCACTCAAGTCTCCAGATAACGCAGAATTAGACTTCGAATTGAGGGCCAGACGCCGACCTTTTCACAGGCTTTCTGTAATTTCTCATATATTCTGGCTCCAGGGCGTCCAATAAAATCCTCTGCCAGCAGGGCAGAAACGCCAGTCCAATCCCCGTCTTTTCCCCTCATTTCACAAAGAATCTGATGAAGTTCTCAAAGGTGTACAGGACAGTCAGGGGAAGCAGGGAAACGCCGAGCGAAATACCCTCAAGTGTTAAAAAGATAGACAAGATGCTTGGAATCAATATATTCCCTAAAAGATTGCTGAGTTAAGGTTTTCATGAAAGTTTTCTCGCTTCCATGATCTAGGATCAAGTTCCCATTCTCTTCTTCACACAAAATTCGGGATACTATCTAGGAGTTAACGTAAAACGCTATAATTGCCTTTGTTACAGATAATGAGATCGTGGAAGTCTTTGCAGGATTAAAAGCAAAATATGCTTCGTATCCCCCAGGCGACAAACTCTCATTCAATTGAATATTAGTATTAAAGGTCAGATTGCTTAAATTCATTGATGAAATGTTGGCAGCTTCTGATCGGGTCAAAATAAAAAAAGCTACAGGAATGTTGCTCTCTATTTCTCCAGTAACCCGACTGCTATGGGCAATGAAGAAAATTCCTCCACTGGATGAATACAGATCTGGACTACCTAAGAGGGCACTTACTATGACTGGCGAAGAAGAGGAGGAACTAACATTTCCACTCAGTGCATAACCTGATGGCAGAATGAGCGTACTTTTGGGTTGAAGTACAGTGTAGATAACTCCCGAAGTCACCACAAATATTGCCAAAATTATTGCTGCCCAAAGATAAGATCGCTTCATGCCCTTAACTATGTCAATTGTGGTATTGTCACATAACTAAATCAATCAGCGTTGTTATGACTTTTGCATCCTCCGAGTACTAAAAGTCTACAGCTAGATACAAACGGGTGTTTTGATTGATATACGAACTGCTAACATACTTATAGTCCCAAGAATCTGCCGGTGTTTATACGATTTAGGGTATGAACCTTATTTCTTCATAACGGAAATGATCGCCTTCTTTATCACAGTGAGCGGGGATACCTGCACCTGAAGTATGTTTGATTTTCCTTTCGCGATGTTAAATGAGAATCAGCAGGGAAAATGCAACTCCAGGGCATAGAAGCGTTATATAGAAGTTGTTCATAGACGCTTGATGGAGCGATCGGATAACCCAGGTGATAAAACATGGGAATCTCACCGTGGAATCGGAGCAGGTATATTCTTCGCTGTCGGAGGAATCCTCGTCCTTCTTGCTACCACCACGGCAGAGGAAGTTGTTCCTGGTTTCAGCGTGAAATATCAAGCCATCAGCACACTTGGCGGATCAGGGTACCCAACAATGCTTTACTGGGATTCTCAGATTCTATTGGCTGGAATACTGTGGATTATTGGAACAAGACTTCTCTACAGGAGTTCAAAGTTCTCCCTGTCATCCATCAACTTCTACCCCGTTGGCATTGGACTCATACTTGTGAGCCTGAATCCATGGAACATCAATCCCTTTTTGCATATGATCGGGGCTGTGTGTGTAGCGTTTTTTGGCGCCACCGCTGCAATACTATCATCAAGGCTAACTGGTGGGTATATAAAGTACACCTCAGTGTTCCTGGGCATATTGTCATTATTTGCACTTTTTGGAACTGCGATGACAGCTTCTGTACTCGGCCCTGGGGGTGCTGAAAGATTGATCTATTATCCAATCTTCTTCTGGGCAATACTCTTTGGTGGAGTCCTGATCGGTAGAACTCCCTTGCCTGCCTCTGCCAATCTGAAGTCATGAGGATAAGGCTCGAACATGCACTCCTACTCATGAAATCGCAAAGTTCAGGTATTAGCGGAAGACCAGGTGAGAAAAATGAACTATGAGGGGAGGAAGAAAAGAAACGTTCCGCTGGAGGAAAAGATGTTCAACGGAACCTCACACTGAAAGTAGACAATGAACTCATGGAAAAGACTCACAGATACGGCATCAACCTCTCCAGATTCCACGAGTACGCACTTGTTAATGCTCTCAAGAAGGTTTTTGAGAATCACACGGAAACATTCAGAATTGACCGTCGGCATTTGATTGAAGTTTTAAGGGGCGCACTCAAGTTGAGGTATCTGGAATTACGTAAAAACATCGTAGAGTTATCATGAAAGAACATTCAGCCCAAATTCTGCTATCACATTCTTCTTTTCTGCGAATTCGTGGTCAAATGTTACAAATGTATTTGCATTCAGCATAATACAGGCAGATAAATGCAAAATATCCAGAGTTCTCATTCTTATTTTAAAGGCAATTTCCCCTGCATTACTGAAAACGTCATTAAAGTCAATTTCTGAAACTTTCAGTTTAATTTCAGATAGATACTCAATATATGCTTCTATTTCATACTCATTAAGATTTGTTGTTCTTGCAAGTACAGATCTTAATTCCAGAGTCACGATTTG
>JAJZOT010000238.1 GCA_021847855.1 Thermoplasmata archaeon
GTACTTGACGCTGTGAGATATGTTGAAGAGAATATAGATACTACCCTGGCCGTCAGGTGGAACTGTAAAGCCGCCCACTGTGGGTCATGCTCGGCAGAAATAAACGGAAAACCCTCACTCATGTGCAAGACCCGGGTCGAAACACTGGGAGAAAATGTAAATGTTGGTCCAATGAAAGCATACCCTCTAATTAAGGATCTTGTCACAGATGTTGGCGCCAACTGGAAAAGTATCAAGAGAGTTCCTGCATTTAAACCAAAAGAAGGCCTTCAGGAACCGTGGAGAATGCAGCAGGTTGATATTGAAAGGTCTAAAGAGTTCAAACGCTGCATTGAGTGTTTCCTGTGCCAGGATGTATGTCATGTTATGAGAGAACATTACGAGGAAACGGATTACTTTGGTCCGAGGCACATGGTGAGGGCAGCTTCCCTGGATATGCATCCTCTGGATGATCTTGACAGGGCAAGATTTTTGAATGAGGATGCCGGAATTGGCTACTGCAACATCACAAAATGCTGTCAGGAGACCTGTCCCGAACACATTAGAATAACTGATGATGCAATCATTCCAGAAAAAGAGAGAGCAGTGGACATAGCATACGATCCCATAGCAAGACTCATAATTGGAAGAAAAAGCAAGAAGAGAGGTAATTGAATTGATGGAAAATAAGAATGCAAATAAACACCAGAATCCAGCCAAAACAAGACTTATTCCGGTGGAATTCACTGAATTGAACTGGAGATTCTGGTCATTCGTACTGATACTTGTCCTTGGAATATATCTGCTGGGGCTTTTCCAGGGTAATGTTTCAGACGCAGTGAGCAAATTTGGCCTCACGGATCCATGGTATTCCCCGACGGTGCTTGTTATACCCTTTGTTGGGCTTTTCAGACTAACATGTTATGCCTACAGGAAAGATTATCACAGGCACCTTTTCGATCATCCGGTGGCCTGCGAACTCAACACCAGGCAGGATAAGTTAGGAAGAGCATACACAGGAGAAACCAGATTTTTCAGGGTTGAGAACTTCCACAGATATTTCATGTACATTGCAGTTGCAATACTTCCGTTCTTCTACTACGATTTCTATGTCTCCCTGACATACATTCCAGGATCAATTACACTTTCAATTGGCGGCATAATAATACTTGTAAATACCCTGGCTGCGACCATATACACATTCTCATGCCACTCGATAAGACACCTGGTGGGGGGTAGAATGGACTGCTTCAGCTGCACCACTGCCCACAAAAGCGGTGGAAAAGCCTACAGGTTTCAGTCTATATTTAACACGCACCATGAGGCACTTGCGTGGACAAGTCTTGCAATGTTTGTATTCGTTGATCTGTACATAAGGGCTGTTGCAGCTGGCATAATCCCCAATTTGCATATGGTGCTGTGAGGTGATATGATTTGAAACACATGTTGAAAAGCAGGTATAGATACCCATTGTTTGCGCTTGGGCTATTTCTCATAGAGCTGGGAGGGTTACTTCTGTATTTCCTCAAAATACCCATGTACGGTGTGGAGATACTGGCCATAATTGGATTTTTTGTATTTCTCTCCTCTTTCCTAGCGTGAATATCTATATATTTTTTTATTCATCATCATATTTTGTGTCTTTATAACGAAACTTGCAATTGATGAAAGACCCCTCTTTCCAGAGTATCTGGATGATCTTATTGGCACTCTTCAAACGTAAGTGAATTGAAAATTATATCGAGTAAAGGCTGCGTAGATCTCGTCTATCTGGCAGAGCTATCTTTCAACTGGAATTCCACTTCAGGCCAGAAGTGATCATGTGTGTAATGCCCCAACTCTTGAACATTCCGGCTTAACTGATTTGCGAAAATACTTTGTTTCACTCTTTATGTTTCTCTTCACCATATCAATGTGAGATAGATGGGGTGTTCTATTCCTGTTTTTATAAAACTGGATGTCCATATGAAGTGATCTCCTCTCCCGATCTCGCAGAGAGCTTCCCACTTCAAAGGTTGCCCGTGGAATCTCCATGGGCTTCAATTCCCTTCGACCCGAAGGTGCTCTTTCCTTCATGCTAGGTTATTTGACTTTACGGATGCGGGCACGAATGAAGCAATATGCTATCCCTTCTCTTTCACTCGTGTCTGCCAGCTGACTGAACAATATCCAGACAACCACATTATATTTTCACTCGCTTTCATCCCATATTTTGCGAAAGGGGGCTTCTCGCTAGGAATGTTAAACACTAGCTCCGATCTTTGTCTGTTTTTTGCATCGATTTCTTCTTTTTAAAAGTTAAATAGAGCCAGTAGACAAATAGGAAAGCTATTGCAGCCAGTGCAACATACGTTAACATATCAGAATAAGAAAGCATTGTTTCCCAGTTGGGCCCCAATCTTATTCCTATGTAAATAAGGAGGGTGTCCCAGATGATCATGCCCGTAACTGTGAAAAGGATGAAATATCTCAGTTTCATCTTTGCAATTCCTGCCGGGATGGAGATGAATGTCCTGAAGATAGGAACAAGTCTGGTGCCGAATACCGAGATATCGCCATATTTTCTGAACCATCTCTGCGTGGTGTTTATGGACTTTTCATCTAACATCACATATTTCCCATATTTCATTATAAGTGGTATACCTCCTTTATCACCCAGATAGTAAGCAATTAGCGCACCCACAAGATTGCCTAACGTTCCAATTATGAGCAGAACGCCAAAGCCCGGTATGAAACCTATTCCAGTAAGATCATTCCTGTAAAGGAGGTAACCTCCAAACACCATAACAACTTCAGATGGTATAGGGAGCAGCATCCCCTCAAGGACCATCAGAAAAAAAATACCAGGATAACCAACGGCCTGTATAATACCGGTCATTTCGTTTATAAGTATAACTGTTAATGACATCTGTTCCTCTTGGGATGGGCATGCGATAGGTAACTATAAAACTTAGTCATTTCCGGGACCTTGAAGATAATATTCCCCCAGCATAGTTCTTATCTCATTTTCTGGAAGGGAGAACCTTCGTTTTATGATCTCACTTTCCAAAAGCATAAGCTCTGCAAGCTCATCGGGGTATCCGTCTGCATATATTATTTCTCCGACCTGGGCGTTCATTATCATTTTTGAACATACGACACATGGGTGGGTGGTGACATATATGATGGAATCTTTCGTACTGACCCCGTTAAGGGCAGCCTGAATTATTGCGTTCTGTTCAGCGTGAAGCCCCCTGCACAATTCATGTCGTTCACCTGAAGGTATATTCATGTCATCTCTAATACAACCCACAACGTCACAATGTACCGTGTTTGAGGGTGGACCATTATATCCAGTGGCAACAACATGCTTGTCTTTCACGATGACCGCCCCTACTTTTCTCCTTGTGCAGTTGGCACGGCTCGCGGCAAGATAGGCCATTCTCATGAAGTACTGATCCCACGAAGGTTTGGCATCCATCACCATAATAATGAAATTGGAGCATAATAACTTTGGTAAAGTGTGACCTTCTCTCTCGGATATATAGCAGGGATCTTCACGCTTAAAAGGTTGCTGACGGAAATACATGGAATTGAAATAGTCTCTGTCCGAAGGTACTATTTCCATCATGATAAGCCGGGCGAACTGCTTTATGCACTTCCAAAAATAGACTTTAAGCTTGAATTACTCTGTGAATTATCAGAATTTGGATAACTTATTTTATAATAAGTGGCGTATTTCCCATAGTAAGCTTCGAGTCTGAAAGATATTCCAGATGGAAACTCATATGTTGAATTTAATGGTCGGATAATATAGGTGAGATAGTTCCGTCCAGAAGGAGGGGCGGATGAGTTCCAGATATACCCATTTGCCGAGGCATTTCCCAGAAACATGTCGGGATAAATTCTGAATTGAAGCTTATCCGAAAAAT
>JAJZOT010000239.1 GCA_021847855.1 Thermoplasmata archaeon
CTTTGAGAATTCGATCAAACAGGCCGAAGAAGGGGATTTTGTATATCTTGATCCGCCGTATCAGCCAATCTCAGAAACGTCTTCTTTTACGTCATACAGTTCAGGAGGATTTGGAGAGAAAGAGCAGAGAAGACTGGCAAGGGTATTCAGGGATGCCTCTTCTTCAGGTGTGTTCTTAATGATTAGCAATTCAGACTCTCCCTTAATAAGGGAACTATACTCTGAATTTAAAATATCTAACATACTGGCAGCCAGAAATATTAACTCCAACGGTAAGGGAAGGGGTAAAATAAATGAGGTTTTAATAACAAATTATTGAAATGAAAATTTTTAAAAAAATGTGAGAAATTTTAATTGTTTTGATTTCCCATGGTAAGCATTTACCTTTTCCTTATTATGGCAATAACCGCTGCTATTGCAATGACAGCGATTATTAGTCCACCAGCTGCATATATATCAATGTTTGACGAGGACGCGGATGATGATAGCGAAACGAGATTGATCGTAAGGTTGTTAATGCTCCCTGAATTCAATGTAAAGTTATTGTAATATGTCTTGTAACCGGAACTTGATACTACTAGACTGTATGTTCCATCCTTCAATGTCAGATTAAATGTTCCAGAAGATGAGAGGCTCACCGTGGTTCCATTTATGGTGACCAGTGAATCAGCAGGTGTTACCTTTGCATTGATATAATTCCAGTGCTCATAATCTATGCTTTCAGTAGCATTCCTGCCGTTGATCTTCACAGAAAGGCTCGGTGTGACTGCATAATAGCTTGCTAAATTACTAATTGTGAATGAATAAGTTCCGTTTGTCAGATTGAGTGTTATGACTGCCGGTGAGAGCGCCTGCTTTGAAATACCTGTTCCGTTTAAATACCATACAACACCTGCCGATAATCCTGATTCAGTAAATGTTACAGTATATTTTACCTCTGTAAATGAAATATTTACTGTGGAATAGGTATTACCCTTAACAACAAATGATGAGGCAGGTGAAGAATAGAATTTGTCAATAGACCCGATTGAATAAGTATACGTTCCATTGATGAGTTTTACCTCAAAAGAATTCCCCGATAATATTGGTCCGGATGTGTTTCTTCCAGTTATATTAACATACCAATAATTTCCAGAAGGTAATCCTGATTCAGTAAATGTTACTGAATAAAGGGGCATGAACTTTACCGGCTCAGATAATGATTCTCCATTTACTGTAAATGAGCCGGAACTCGCTGTTGGAGCCTCCAGCTGATCAGATGTCTGAATTGTATAGTTGTAAGTTGAATTAGTAAGGTTAAAGGAAATTGATGATGAAGTTACTGCTCCTGATGTCATCCCGTTGGAGAGGTTTACATACCATTCCTGTCCTTTGGTTAATCCAGTTTCGCTGAAGCTTACCTTATAAAAGTGTTGAACCGAATAATCAGAAATTTCTCCTGAGGTACCTGCTACGTATAAATTCTGATTGGATGCATCAAAAACAGGTGAAAGTTGAACCTTTTCCCCCTGGATTGTTGCAACTACTACTCCATTCGCGGGGTTTAATACGGTAATGTTGCCTCCGTAAGCACTTTTTGATGAGGAAAATAGATACAGATTACCTGAAATGGAATCATATACGGAAGATGTCACCTGACCAAAAAGGTTTGGCCCTGCTGATAACTCTCCTGTGGATACATTATACAACTCGTTTGATTTGTTGTATCCACCTATGAGGAGTTCCGATCCATAGTATTGTACTACAGAAATTGGTTTATACCCTGCAGGTAATGCTACCGTTTTGATCGAAGAAGTCGTGAAATTGACTATGTCAAGCACATTGCTATTATAGTTTGAAACGTAAGCACTGCCATTAAAAACTGTGTAATATGGATAATTTCCTGATGGAAGGTTAACTGTACTTACACTCATTGTTGAGAGATCAATTTTACTGATCCCGCTAGTACCCATAGAATACAAATAATCCCCATTTATATGTATAATTGACTGGAATGAAGTGAAAGCATCTATATGCACGACTGCTTCAACTGTGAATGTTTTTGGATTGATTATGCTCAGGCTTCCGCCTAAGGAAATAGCATAAACGTACCCGTTGTTTGGATCAAAGATTGCGTTGTATGATGAAACATCGATATAATTAATGAACTCCTCATTTGAGGTATTATAGACTGATATTTCACCAGTGCCATTTAGAGAAATGTATGGAATAAATAACAATCCGGTATTATTATCATAAGCCATTCCGAATGAGTTCCAGTTTTCCAGATATGATTCATTTAAACTATTCCCACTGAGTGTGACACCAATAGCCGGATAAATTGTGGATACCTGTTTTATGTATGTTTGGTTGGCAGAAAAAGAGAATGTGATATAGAAATTTTCACCAGTTCCATTTACCGAGATAATATATGTTGATGGTGAAGGGAAATAACCGGGTACTGAACCTACCTGAATACTATAGGTTCCGTTCACAAGACTGGCTGTAGTAATGTTGGAAGTTGACGAATGGCTAATCCCACACACATTTATGCTCCATGGCGTACCTGAAGGAAGCCCGGATTCATGGAAAATTTCAGTTGTTTTAGGTATCGCCGGTGTGAAATCAATTATTCCCTGGGACAAACTTCCTTTGCTTACAGTGATTGTCCAGGCATTTGAACTATTTCTGGTGTATAATAGCGATTGCGATATTTCTCCTGTCTGGTCCACACTTTCATTAAGTATTTCTGTGTTTGCAGATATATACCTGTTCATGCCCATTGGCTCCAGGCTGGCATTAAGTGTACCTGACGTTGAGTTTTCAAAACACCCCAGAGCAGATGAGGGTCCCCCGACCAGCCCGAACTGAGGGTTTAATCCTCCAGCGAATGTATTATCCGGGTAAGGCCCATTGTAATATGTATGTCCCTGCAAGGAATATGAATAATTGTGAGCATCAATTATATATGCAGCCCCGGGCACCGGTAAGCTTAAAATTTGGGAATTGATTTGAAAATACACGGTCTGATGCATGGGATCTGTAAGGTTGCTGATCCATGTGCGCACGTTAAATGTGTGTGGCATGAATATTGTTTTTCCAAGAGGGAAATTGTATTCATAAACTGTCTGCTTTGGATATTGCCCATAGAATGGAAATATAACCCATCCAGTATAGCTTACCGTCCAGCCGTTTTGTTGTGATCCGTAAATATATACTACATTCTGGACCCAATACAAAGGTGCGCCGAACTGGTTAGCCAAAAATAAATTCTCCTGAATTGAGGCGTTATAATTAGTATTAACCGTGCTATATGTATTTGTGGTACTATTGTAAAAATAGGAAGTGACATTGAGATCCTTCAATGCCAAAACATCATCTACTCCCTTCAAACCAATTTGGGAAGAGCTTCTATTGATATTCAAAATGTACATAGTAAAATTATAAGCATCAATGGAACCCCAGCCTGTGACCAGGTTGTATCCAAAACCAGTTTGATAAACATGATTTCTACCATACATCACGTTGTAAAACGGGAGAGTTGGAAGAGTTGAATTATATTTTCCAGTGAGGTCATACCCTTTTTGCGGTGTGAAACTCATAGGTGTGATTTGCTTATTCGCCAGTGAATAGATTGTTGGATTCAAATAGCCAAGATTGGATTCATTATAATGATTTAGAATTGCATTCATCTCTGCAACTAAGCCTGCCTCAACGGGAGATGCAACACTGGTTCCTCCGAGTACACAGCATGCATTTAACAGGCCCTGCGAACTAAGGAAAATAACTGTGTTGTTTCCTATGGCAGATATATCAGGAACCCCAAGTCCAGCACCGTTTAGCACATTGTTTGCCTCTGTGCTTAATTGCCATGAAGTTTCCTTAAACACC
>JAJZOT010000240.1 GCA_021847855.1 Thermoplasmata archaeon
GCGAAAGTACGATAAGAAATTTCCTCAAGCCTGGTCACGTGACTAATGTCTTGTTTGAGGCGCTACGTGGAACGGAAGCTTCAGAACTTGTTTCATGCAAGCTTCTGGAAGAGAAATTCGTTATCAGAGCGCAAAAGGGGATGATCAAATGCCATCTTACCATAAGAGATATGATTGATTACATAAGATGCGTAACCTCGACTGCATCCCTGCGTCGAAAAACCACGTTGTTCAGGATTGCATTCATCTTTGGATGCATGATAGTTCCGTCTGTGGTTGGGTATTATTATAATCTTTACAGGCTAAAAGCATTCAGGAAAAACGTAAAATTTGGATAAGTTAGAGGTTATCATTCAGGTGACATAATCTTGCAGTAAACCACGAGCGGAAAGCCTAACTGACTCAGCTGAATTATGTTTTGGAACCCAGCCAAATTCCTTAGCCTTGGATATGTCAAGGAAAGTAAGTGGCACGTCACCCTTCCATCCTATTTTGCCACCAGTATATTCTCTAGCTGCTGAAGTAAGCTTCATCTCTTCCATTATTATGTCCGCAATTCCATTCACCGTGATAGTGTCAACGGTTCCAAGGTTGAACAGATCTACATTCCTTTTCTGCTTCTCAAACAGAAAGAGCATACCATCGACACAGTCATCGACATACAGATATGACTTTCTCTGGTTCCCGTCTCCAAGAATAAGAAGTTTATCAGGTGAAGCCTTCAGTTTGTCTATAAAATCCGGTATCACGTTTTTCCCTATCTTTCTCGAGATGGGTGCGACAATATTTGCAAACCTGAAAATCGATGCCCTTATTCCATACAGGGAAGAGTAAGCTGAGATCATGCCTTCAGCTGCAAGTTTAGAGCTTCCATAGAGTGATTCTGGAAAGAGCGGGCCATAATCCTCTGAAGTCGGTACCTTTGAGGCGAGCCCATATACTGATGATGTCGATGAGAATATGATGTTCGGCACGTCAAATTTCCGCATTGCCTCAAGAACGTTGTAAGTACCAACAGTGTTAATATTGAAATCCATGTCATTCGGCTTATCTGGCCTATATCTGACGTCGCCATTTGCAGCAAGGTGAAATACCGTATCAGAACCCTTGATGCTATCGTTTACATCTGCAAGGGAGGTTACGCTGCCCTTCTTGAAATTTATCCTTGACTTGCTTACTAGATCGGAAATATGAGATAACTCGCCAGAGCTTAGGTCATCAAGAACGCTGACTTTGCAGTTTGGGAGGAGACGCTTCACCAGAAAGCTTCCAATTACGCCTGCTCCTCCAGTTACAAGACATCTTTCCATTTCGGTAGTGGATTAAACGGGCTGTATTTACACTTTCCATAATCATATGCATAGGATGCCTGTTCTCAATTCTATTTATTGATTATACCGTAAAGAAAGAGAAATGATTTAAGACTAAAGTCTATCCGACGACGTGAAGATCAGCGTAGTCATAATGGCGTACAATAGGAGAAAGTTCCTGAAATATGCCATTGAGTCAGCTGCTAATCAATCTCTTGGCAAGGAGAATTTTGAAATACTGCTTATCAAGAACTTTCAGGACGACGAGATTGATAAGATATGTATTCAACATGCCATAAAAGCGATATTAACAAGTAATGTGCCTATTGGAGAGTATATATCGATTGCTTTGAAAAATTCATCCGGAGATGTTCTCTGCTTTCTCGACGATGATGATGCGTTCGAGAAAAATAAGCTTGAAGTCGTATATGGTGCATTTAGCAGGAATGCTGCCCTGACATACATGAGGAATGACTGGTCGTTGATTGATGCCGAGGGAAAACCTATTCCTAGTCATTCGGATGAGCCTAATGGATTGAAGGTTCCAATTGAGTATTATGATGTCAATTATGCATTAAATAGAGTAGGATTGGGATTTAGGTGGAATATGAGTTGTATCTCTGTACGGAAAGAGATATTTGAGGGATTTGAGGCTTATCTGCCAAGGATTATTGCGGCGCAAGACCTTATTGTTTTTTACATTAGCGCATCTAAGTATAAAACACTGGCTAGGTGCAGGCTTCCTCTCACCCAATACAGGATCCATGAAAATTCCATGACTAAGGTTAAGGGTTCATACAATGATGCCTTAAGAGAGTATAACAGTCTCAAGCCTCTCGAAGACTATCTTGCAGATGGTTCCATTAAGGAAGACCTGGAAAAAGCAACCGCGAAAATGCGGAGCATATCTATCTGGGACGGATCTCCGTACACGAGGAAAGAGTTGACAAAAATTCTAAAGTCGTATATCCACAACAGGATGTTTAACATGTACGATATGAAAGTGCTCTTTTTTATAGCGATGGTAATCGTTCTGGCATCTACCGTGGGGAGTAACGGGATTAAAAGATTAAGAAAAGCAATAGATATCTTTTGGTCCTATGAAGAAAATTTCTAATCAAATAAAGGGTTGAAAATTTTACTGAAAAATTATTCAATCCATGGTCTCATTTTATACGAGGTTTGCCGGCCTCAGAGCTAACCTACAGGATTTTACCTCAAAAGTAATTAATAATGTTATTACATAGTTGTCCCGCTAAGACGTGAAACAACCTAAAAATAACCTGGGACGGCAAAGATGCGCAGTAAAGGATGATAAATTTATGCTGCTTCCGAGCCTAGTGGATTACAAAAATAGTATGTATATGAGCGAAGACCCTTTGCAAATAATAGAATTTTACAGGTCTTTTAACGATGCTGATTCTCTCATTAAATGGATGAAGGATCGACCTAAGGGAGCAACATATCTGCATGAGGTGCCGGGCAATAATGACATAATCGTAATTATTCCAACTGCAGATGCGACCGGTGAAAAAGCGAAAACCATGAAGGAGGCTGTTTTTAAAGGTCTGCACCTGATTTTCGTGGAGAGCGGTGAATACCCGGATCAATACTTTAATTATGCAAACAGCTGCAATGCAGGGGTTGTGCGGGCTTTGGAATATGATCCTGAATGGATTATAATTTCCAACGATGACATGTATCCCATGGATGATATCGGCGTGCTTACTTCGGAACTTTCTAAAGTGCCTGATGATGTTAACATAGTATACACAAAACCTTCACAATATCATTCGATACCTTCTGCAATCGGAACTAGGCGAAGGTTTATTTTTAATAGCTTAAGGATGCTTTTACTTTCCGTTAAACAGAGAACCATTTTGGATGAAGTATCCCCTGAACTTATCAGGAAATTTAATATCAGGTATTTTTGGGTCGACCCGAATGCACCATCTACCAGGATATTATATCATACAGTTACTCACTTTGTCTTAACAAGTTCCTTCACAATATTAAGAGCAAGGGTATGTAAAGATGTAGAAGGGAAGTTATTTGACGAGACTTTTATAAATGGAGTTGAAGACTGGCGGTTATCTATTGATCTTTACAGAAGGGCGCCACAAAAAGCATTTATTGACTTTAAAATTGGTGATAAGGTTGGTGGAACACTTGGCCTTCCTAACTCAATTCAGCGCAGACTGAGAAATTTTGCCAACTTTGCTTATTTTAATAACATGTATGCAAAGTCATGCTAGCATTCGAGCCTCACAGGCCTCGCGGAGGAATTCACTAAAGTACGTTGCCTTTCGAAGTGGATTGATGTAAAAGATGTTTTTACCTATTTTACACATGGGTATTGATATAACTTTTAAAGGACATTTGCCTGCATGGATCTGTTCTTATAAAACTCAATAGTTAATGACAAGGCTTCATCAAACTTATGAGCGGGCCTCCATCCCAATTCTTTCTCAATCCTGGACGGATCAATCGAATACCTGTAATCATGACCTTTCCTGTCTTCGACAAATTCAATTAAACTACTACTTAAGCCAAGTTTCCC
>JAJZOT010000241.1 GCA_021847855.1 Thermoplasmata archaeon
CTGGGTTGTGGAAAAAGATCTGTGCCATTGACTGATCATTTCTGGATCTGGATGGTCTTCAGTGCCTCCATAGCCTCCTTTACATGGTTCTTAGCGTTCATCTGTGAATTGTACACATGAACTATCTTCCGTTCTCTGGATATCACATAGGTTATTCTGGGTGGAATTAACATTCCGGTCGCACCGTAAAGTTTTCTTATTCGCTTATCTGGATCACTGACTAGAGTGAAGGGGAGTTTTCTATTCTCCTTGAATTTCTTATGCGATTCCACAGAATCGGAACTCACCCCAACCACAGTTGCATCCATCTTGATGAGATCGTCCCATTCATCCCTGAAACTGCATGCCTCTGCAGTGCATCCGGGAGTCTCATCTTTCGGGTAGAAATAGAGAACCAGATTGTTCCCGGAAACCAGTTCCTTAAGTGTTACCTTTTTATTTTCGTCTGTCAGTCCCTCAAAATCGGGTGCATCGTCTCCAACCTTCAACATAAAGTAACAATCTTTCTCTGCATATAACCTTATGCGGTTCCCCGGCAGGTTATGCAATGTGTAATTAATCCCAATAAAAACTAAATATTCGTTTACAATGATAAGGAATTCAAGGTAATTGAGGACATAGGGAGGTAAAAAAGGAGTGGCAGTCGATACAATAAGGAAAAAACTTGTAAGGGTATCAGACGTCTTTCAACCTCTCCTTTTCTCGCGCCCGTACCTGCATGGAAAATCAAAGTACCTGGCTGTTGTATTGGCCGCAGGTTTTCTGTCAACATTTGCCAGACTCTTAATACCCATATATATCGGGGATGCCGTATCCTCTATTGAATTGAGGAATATATCCGGTGTAATTGGATTCGCTTTCCTCATCATTTATGTTTCAATAATCTCAGGTGTACTGAACTTCGTGGTTGGTTATGGTTCCCAGTACCTCAGCCAGAAGTATGCCTACAACCTGAGAAATAATGTTGTGAACCACCTTGTACGCAAAAAGTTCCACTACTTTGAGACTAAAACTTCCGGTGACCTCCTTTCACGATGCACAATGGACATACAGGCAACGAGGAACTTTATCCTGGCAACTCTCTCACAGCTTCTTCCAACCCTATTCATGATTGGAATAGCCCTGTACCTGCTCATTACGCTGAACATTTACTACGCAATGATCTTTCTTGTGACCGTTCCTGTGCTGATCTACCTGGGAATGGTCTTTCAGAAGAAACAGAGAACCCACTGGAGAAGCATAAGGAACTATTATGGATCCATGAGTGAAAAACTTCAGGAAAACATAGTTGGACAGAGGGTTGTTAGAGGATTTTCTGCACAGAACCAGGAGGAGGAGAAATTCACCGACACAACAAACGACTACTATGGTGAATACATGGATGTAGCCTACCTGCGAGGGACTTACAATAACCTTATGCCACTCACTGTCAGCGCTGCTGCGTCTGCAATACTTATTTTTGGTGGCTACACAGACGTAATAACCGGTATCAGTGTGGGCGGACTTGTGGCTGCAATAAACATATTCAGCCTTATCACTGCTCCTGTAAGTTCCCTTGGAAGGCTGATAGTATTCTCTGAAAATGCAAGAGCCGGTATAGGAAGAATAAACGAGGTCATAGGCCCGGATGATGAGGAGTACATTGAGAAGTCAGGCGGAAAATTCCCGAAAGGAAGTCTTGGGTTCAACAGCGTGAACTTTTCCAGGTCAGGCAGGAAAATACTCAGGAACACCAATCTGCAGATAAACCCGGGTGAATTCTTTGGGCTTACTGGAAGTACTGGTGCCGGAAAAACATCAATGGTGAATCTCATCACAAGGTACTATGATCCTGATTCCGGTGATATAACCATTGGGGGGGTCAATATAAAAAATATACCTCTCAGCCTGCTCAGAACATCTGTTAGGGTTGTTCCCCAGGAAATATCCCTCCTGTCCGGAACTATCCGGGACAACATTGCCTTTGGCGACAGGGAAGCTCCCATTGAAACCATAAAAAAGGCTGCATCCATAGCCATGATTTCTGATTTCATAGAAGGGCTTCCTGATGGATATGAAACCCTTGTGGGAGAGAGGGGGATCACGCTTTCAGGAGGACAGAGGCAGAGGGTTGCCATTGCAAGGGCCGTGGTAACTGTCCCTGAAATACTTATCCTGGATGATGCCACATCAAGTGTTGACCCTGAAACAGAGCTGGAAATTTTCAAGAATATAAAAAGAGAATTCCCTGAAATCATTACAGTAATAGTCACACACAGGGAATCCGCCCTGAAATTCTCTGACAAAATGGGAAAGATAGACCATGGGACGCTGGAGGAAGTTTCCGACATGAACGAGGTCCTGAACATTGTGGGATCAATATTTCCCGAAACAGCTGGGGGTACCTGATGCCGAAATCCTACGACGAGGTTGAGGAAGAATACATGCATACTGGGAAGACCGGTAAGTCGTTTTTCCGCCTTGTGAAGGACATGGCCAGGATGAAGAGGGAGACCTCACTCATGATTCTTGCAGTGGTATCCACTGCCATAGCGGGAACCCTTTACCCTCTTGCACTTGCGGAGGTCATAAACAGTATAACTGCAAAGAACCTGCATTTTGTATTTCTCTTTGCAGCCATATTCTTTGGACTGTATGTTGCTCAGTTCTTTGCAAACAGGATAAGAACAATAACATCAACGAAACTTGCGCAGTCGACAATAAAAAGTCTCAGGGACAGATCATTTAACAGGCTGCAGTACGTTCCAATAGAATTCTTCAGCAGGGTCAAGACAGGCTACCTCATGAGCAGGATAACCAATGACGCGGAGACACTCAGTGAATTCCTGACGTTTCAGTTACCTTCCGTTGTTTCAGGCATAACCACCGTCATTGTATCCATTGGAATCATGATGTATCTGGATTTCAATCTCACAATGTACAGCCTTGTTGTTATTCCAATTCTGGCCGGTTTTTCCATCTCAATCCAGGGAAGGGTGAGAAGGAACTATCTCAAGACCAGGCGAACAATTGCTGCAATAACCGGAAACCTTGCAGAAAATATAGGGGCAATAAGAACAATAAAGGCCTTCAATGTTGAGGATCGCACAGCAGATCATTTCGATGGACTCAACATAAATAACTTTGATGCAAATATGAAAGCAGCGAGACTCTCCTCGCTCTATGGAATGATTGTGAGAATCATTGAGGCGCTTGGGATAGCTCTGGTTCTCTATGTTGGTTCCCTTCAGCTCCTTGGAGGTTTTGTATCCGTGGGAATACTGGTTGCATTTGTGGTATATGTTGAAGAGTTCTTCGATCCCGTCATACAGCTTTCACAACTGTACAACTCATACCAGTCATCCATGGTGGGAGTGTCCAGAATATACGGAATAATAGATTCTGAGAAGGAGAGCGATTATGAAACTTCAAATCAGCTGGACACATTCAATGGTTCAATAGATTTCAGGGATGTGACTGTGACCTTTGGAAGCACAAAGGCACTCGATAATGTTAATCTATCCATAAAAAAGGGTGAGAAGGTTGCAATTGTGGGACATACTGGTGCTGGCAAAACCACCCTTTCCAATCTCATACTTAAATTCCAGAGAACAACGTCCGGATCTGTGACCGTTGATGGAAAAGAGATTACAGAAATCTCAACAAAAAGCTACAGGGAGCTCATAGCACCTGTTCTTCAGGAACCTTTCATGTTCAGGGGGACAGTCTACGAGAACATAAAATTTGCAAAATCAGATGCGGGAAAGGATGAGATAAATGAAATAGTTGAAAAATTCGGCCTTAAAGCCATATTTGATTCACTACCCGACGGCCTGGAATCAAATGTGGGTGAGATGGGCAGGAACCTTTCGGAAGGC